>JBGQGR010000272.1:0-5035 GCA_041497495.1 Anaerolineae bacterium
CACGGTGGACATGCGGCCGGTGCCGCTGGAACCGGTCACGAATACATTGAAGCCCGGCCCCTGCACACCAATACCGAAATCGATCGCGCGCACCGCCCGCGGCTGGCCGAAGATGTGATCCACCACGGGCAGCTCGTCGGTGGTTTGAAATTTCAAGCGGCGTGGATCAGCCACGCGGCGGAGTTTTGAACTAGGCAGTGATTTGATCTTCATCGAATGACTCGCTGTTCAATCTGTGAGCGTGAAACAAAAAGCCCCCAGAGCGTAATCTCCCGAGGGCAATTCAGTTTTATCTATCGTCGACGGTCGGGATGGATCGAGCGCTTAACGGCCACCGATGTGCATGGGCATGATCACGTGCGTGAAGGTGTCATCGCCGATCGGGCGAATGAGACCCGGCTTCGACGGATCGACCGTTTCGAGCGAGATGCGATCGGTGCCGACGACGTTCAAGACATCGATCAAATACTTGACGTTGAATGCAATCTCGATCGGTGTGCCGTCGATCGAGGCATCCAACTCGCCGGCGTTGTCGCCGGTCTCGGCGCTCTGCGCACCGATGGTGATATGCCCCGGTGTGAGCTGATCGCCGGGCTTGATATTGACTTTGGCAATGTTAGCCGCTTCACGCGCAAAGACGTTGGCCGCCTTGCAGGCCTTCAATAACAAGCCGGTATCCACCACGGTTTTGGTCGCCGTCGACTTGGGAACGATCGCGTTGTAATCCGGGAACTTGCCATCGATCAATTGCGACACCAGATCGATGTTGCTTAAATGAAATAGAATTTGGCTGCGCTGCGGGGTAACGGTCATGCTGATCGGATCAGTTTGATCACCCAGAATGCGGCCCAACTCGGCCAACGCGCGCGCCGGAATAATCACTTCCAGCGGTTCATCGACGCCGTCTTCCAACTGCGCAGTTCGCACCGATAAGCGGAAACCATCGGCGGCGGCGAAGGTCAGAGATTTGCCGCTGAACTTGGCCAGCACACCCGTGAGGATGGGCCGGGCTTCATCGGTAGCGGCCGCAAACACAACTTGTTCGATCATCTTGCGCAGAACATCCGGCGCGATGTGGATCGAGTTATGCTCATCGGGGATGGGGATGATCGGGAATTCCTGCGCATCGACCCCTTTGACATTATTCGCGAAGCGGCCGCACATCACATTCAACGTCTGCGTCTTGATCGCCAGTTCCATATCGACGCGATCCTGCGGCAGCGCATTCACCAGATCGACGAAGGTGCGCGCGGGCACGGTGGTAGCGCCGTCTTCTTCAACTTTGGCGCCGATCCAGCAGGTGATGCTGATTTCCAAATTCGTGGCAGATAGTTTAAGCCGCGAGTCGTCCGTGGCGAGCAGAATGTTGCCGAGCACCGGCAAAGTCGATCGGGCCGCAACGGCGCGGCTGACGATGCTTAACCCTTTGGCTAAATTTTCTTGCAGGCAGGATACCTTCATCAGTGCAGCCTCCGAGGGAGAAAATGGCTGATGGCAAATAGTCTAGCGCTTATCGCTCATCGCCGTGACGATAGTATATCATTTTTTGGGTAACGATCAAAGAGCGATTGGGAATCGATCCAACTGCAGCTGCTCCCGGTCGTTCGGTCATCCGATGGGTGATCTAAAATCAAAAATCCCGTCCGCCGTTGACCAGCGATGATCGTTGACGCAGTGAAGTTCGGATTCGGCTGAAGACAACGGCTCGTTACAAGCGGGGCATTTGAAGAGGCCCTCACCCCTATCCCCTCCCCTGTCGGTTTCGCTTTCAATCGATAAGCGCGAAGTCAAAGAAACGCCGGCTGGAGCGGGGTGCCTACATAGGACAAACATACTCGGCGAAATCGCCAGCGGCGCGAGCGGGTGCTGCAGCGCACCGTCGATCGCGGCCAAGCGCTTTGCACCGAACAAACGCTTGAACGCGCCCAAACGAAACATTGAAACCGATCGGGTTTTTTCGATCGAGAAGCCGGCCGATCGAATCTGCTGCTTCAGCCACGTTGGATGAAAGTCGAAGTTCAATTTGACAAACTCGATCGGCGATCGATCGTATGGCGACCATTTTTGTTTTCGCAGCGCATAGCGCGCCATTGATTTTAGATTGCGCTTGTTGGCGAATTCCAGCAAGAATACGCCCTTTGATTTCAAAGTAGCCGCGATCTCATTCAGTGCGCGCGGCACATCGACCAGATGATGGATGACACGGATCATCACGATCGAGTCGAACACGCCGGCCACAAACGGCAGTTGATACACATCGGCGACCACAAATTTGAAGCGTGGATCGTCGTGCCAGCGATCGCGCGCTTCGATCACCGTCGAGCGGGCATAATCCATGAGGATCACTTCGTCGTAGCCGCGATACAGATCGGCCAGACGGCCTGCGCCTGCACCGATCTCGATCAAGCGGCGGCCGTTCGGCGGCAGCATCGATCGAATCGCGATCCGTTCCGCTCGATCTTCATATTCCCGATCGGGATTCCAGAACTCCGTGCTGTATTTCGATCCTTCGTAATCGAGGACGGGGGGTTGTTGGTTCATTTGATCAATATCAATTGGAAAGTTGATTCAAGTGTGGATTAATGAGTAACGAGTAATGAGTAAAAACCGGAATTACTCGCAACTCTTTACTCGTTATTTACTTGGGCACATATCGTCCGATGTATATGATCGATTGGCATAACCAAACAACCCCAGATCATCCGTAATTTGATACTTAACGTTGGCAAATGCATCGGCGGCCGCGCATGCTACTTTAACATCCTGGGTTGCCTGATACTTGTTCCAGAAGATTGAGGCCATCTGCTGCGTATCGTGACCAAACGCGCCGACCGGAAAATCATTCGTTAGCTGATCGAGTTGATCGGACGCGTTGGCGTCGCCGCGCAGCACGCCGATCAGCAGCAGGCGAAAACGCGCGTAAGCCGTCAGCGTCGCTCGATCGTGCGCCTTCGAATAACCGATCTCGGTCAGCCAATCTTTCAGCGAGTCATCCGTAATGGCGCGGCCATACCAATCGATCGCTGATGAATAATCGCCTTTAGCGAATGCATCGTCCGCTTCATAGATCGCGTGGATGCGATATTCGACCGGCGATAAGCTCGAGGAAACTTTGGCAAACTGCGCGCCGTTCCACCGCCAGATTTGGGTTTCAGTGCGCTGCGGGCCCGCGCCGGTCGAGGCGACGACACCGCCCTGCGCTTCGATGTGATAGGCAGCCTCCGTGTCCTTCTTGCTCAATACGTAACTGGCCGAAGGCAGCCTCAACGGCTCGGCCATGAGACTGACAAACGTATTGCCGTTCCAGCCTAACACTGCGAATGTATTGAAACACGTATGCGCGCCGCAGATCGAGGTTAGCGTTGCTACCTGCCCGCCGCGTTTCGCGCCAATCAGATCATCGATCTTGATGAGTTGCGTCATCGAATTAGGATCGGCCGTTGAGTCAGAATAAAGCACATTAGTTTTTTGATCGACACAATCGTAAATCAACAACATGCCGCTCGGCGGCTGCACTTGCGACAGCGGGTCGTAGATCGAAACGATCGTTTCCAGATCGCCATCGCCGGTTAGATCGAATTGCTGCACACCGCCGAGCGTGGTCGTGATCGAACTGGCCTCGCGTAAAATTTTTTCCAGCGAATCGATCGATCCGCCGTTGTTCAGGTATTTTTGGACCGCGTCAGGATAATAATCGAACGCGTCCGGCGCGATCCAAGTAGGCGTGGAACTGATCGGCGGGCAATTCGGAATCGGCGTTGGCGTTGGCGTCGGGCGCGGAGTGGCCGTCGGGTTGGGAGTAACACTCGGGGTAGGCGTGATCCGCGATCCGCAGGCAGCGAGCGTAATCGATAAACATGTCATAAGAAATATACAACGCATCGAAATTATCACTCAACAGGTTAGAAACGCGCCGCGATTGTACCATACTGCGCTTGGATACTGAACGGATAATCTAAATAACGATAGCGCGATCGATCAATTTCAATTTTGCAAATCATGGCTTGCAACTATTGCTTTGTCGACAAACGGCCTTATACTAAGTATACGGAGGCGAGTCCAACCCAAGAACTTCACAGCAGTATCAGTGGGGCAACAAGCCGATCAGCAGACCGGGGAGGATGCAAATGATTTCGATCAGTTGCATGCACGGTTCAAGTTGATCGGCTTTTATTTGATAACCCAGCTCCCATCCATCCGGCTTGGACGGGATGCCGCAGTGACAACCTCAATCATTTCTTGAAGCCTGACCCGATCATTAGGCCTGTGTATCGCGCGGACAACGATCGGATTGCCCGCTCACACGCAAATGAAATCGATCGGCAAGCTGACACAGCGGACGCTCGTTCTGCGCTCTGCCTGCCGACTCGGCAACACGCTTCAAAATAACTGGGAGGTTCATCATGAATGTGTACAACCTTCGAGCCTTGCGAATGATTTGGCTGCCGATTTTGCTGGCGTCGCTCATTGGCGCGGCCTGCACTCCAACTGGAGTTGAAGTACCGCCACTGCCTACACTGCCTTCTGGCAATGCGGTGGTCAATCTGCCGCCAACTGCAGCACCGACAGTAACCAATCCGACCGAAGAAGCCCCGCAAGGGCCATGTCACTTCACCGCCGCCGGAAATTTTACCGGCGGATGGTATTGGCTGCGGGATAACGCTTACGCGGCAGGGGGTGAATGGGCTTGTCGCGGACTTCCAACCGATCAAGATTTCACGGTCAGTTTGCAGACACTCGTGACTAACAAGGCGGACGGCGGTTCAGGCTATAGCTCGCCGGTGAAGATCACTTACATCAATCCTACCAGTCATTTGTCACAAACCATTCAAGTTTATTTACAGAACCAACTCGCCGAACAATCGCCTGCAAACAGCAAAGGCGTCGGCTATCCCACCACAGGCTACTTTGTCATCCCCAAGGCCTACATCGATACGAATGGCGGGCTGACTGTCCTGCTTGAACGCTTCAAGCCGACTACTTTCCATGTAGCCGTCAACGCCAAGAGTCTCAACTTCGATCGTCCACGCCTGGC
>JBGQGR010000273.1:0-5024 GCA_041497495.1 Anaerolineae bacterium
CAAGAACAACGGCGCTTCGGGATCATCGCCATCCTCTCGGTCAGCTAGGTAGCTCCACATGGTACGTCGTGCTGCCTTGCCCAGAAACACGGTCCGGCCTTTGCCGCCTTTCGCCCCGCCAGTCGGGCCGTGCTTCACGTTGACTTTGCCCGTCTTCAAATCCACATCGCCGATCTTCAGGGCCGACAGTTCAGATGCCCGTAAGCCGGTATCGAGCAGCATCATGATGATCGCTTGATCGCGTTGCCCTGTCGATCGCCGCATGATGTACTTGCGCCGAAAAGTGGTGTTGGCCTCCTTGGCTAGCATACACGCTTTCAACAAGGCTTCGACTTGTTCCTTGGTAAAAGGTTCAACGGGTGCTTGTTCAAACTTCGGTGCAGGTACCGACTTGATCGGGTTGGCGATTTCGAATTCGCGGCTGGCCCAGGTGAAGAAAGCGGAGAGGGTGATATAGATGTTGTGGATGGTCTTGGGGGCAAGGGCAGTTCGGCGACCGGCGATCTGGCGTGACTTATACTCCGTTCGAAGCCAGACGAGAAAGTTCTGCAGCGCTTGTGAGGTCAGCTTATTGATGGGCTGATCGCCTGCATGTTCCAGCCACAATTTCAAATCATGTTCGTAGCTGCTGATGGTGTTGGGGCTTAGTCCTTCGGCAGATTTATACTGCAGAAAACCGGAAATTGCTTTAGCGAGAGGTAAATAGCCCGACGGTCTAAGGTTCATTCAATATCCTCCTGGTGGGGATAGGTTACTGAACCTCAGACCGTCGGGCTAACGAAAACACCGTAGCCTAACGGTCTACGGTGCAACGCATTTGCGGGGATAGGATTCGAACCTATGACCTCCGGGTTATGAGCCCGACGAGCTACCACTGCTCTACCCCGCGATTTAAACTAACGTTCAGATTGTACCACCCGGCACAACATCCGTCAAGGAATTTTCTAATGCGCTTCGCCGAAGAAAGCCGTCCACCATTCGCCGAGAATATCATTCGGCGTTGTGTTGCTGGTGGTGGCGCGCACATTCGACGTGGCTGGATTGGGTTGAATGGCGACGGGTATGACGGCGATCTCGTCCGGCTGCACCATGCGCGATAAACGCGCCCAATGTTCGACATAGCCATCCGAATTGACCCACACTTGCAGCTTCAACAGGGCCTCATGCCGCGCCCGCTCTGCATCGACTTGAGCGGACAGCACGGCTTGCTGCGCATCGAGTTCGCGGCTCTGCGTCAGGCGCGCGTTGAATTCCGCCAGGAAGGGCAGGACGATGATCGCGGCGATGATCAGCCACGCTCGCGGTGAACGCCACACGACCGAACGTCGACTGCTGGACATGCTGCACCTGCTTCAAAAATAAAATCCCAGAACGGTTCTGGGATTCAAGTGAGTGCCGAAGCTGGGATTTGAACCCAGATGAGGAAACCCCCACTACGCCCTGAACGTAGCGCGTCTGCCAATTTCGCCACTCCGGCGGTGACAAAAATGATTTTACCAGTTTGACTTGAATTGGTCAAGCAATCGATGTCATCTCGAGGCGCTGCTGACGATCACGCGCCGGGTGATCACATACCAATCGGCAATGGTGCGGAACCGATCGGCGGGAAAAGCGATCGGGCCGATCTGCACGTTCGAAACTTTTTCGCTGACAGCATACGTGTAGATCGGATAATACAACAATAAGCCCGGCATCCGATCGAGAAACATCTCTTGAAACTTGTGATACAGATCGATCCGGGTGGGAATATCGGCGCTGCGGCGGGCCTGCTCCAAAACTTCGCTCACATCCCGATCGCGATACTGCGAATAATTCTGACCGGCGGTAGCTTGCGTCTCATCCCAAAAGGGATATGGATCAGGATCGCCTTGCAGCTGCACATCAACCAAGGCAGCTTGATAATTGCGCGGGGCCAGATAGTTGCTCGCGAGTCCAGCTTGCACCGGCACGACTGTCGCTTTGACGCCGACCGCCAGCCATTGCTGCGCGATGGATTTCGCGATGGCGATATGCAGGGGATCGCTGTTGCAGTAGAGCGTGAAAGACAAGGGCACATCGTTCTTGACGCGGATGGGCGGTTCTTTGGATACGGGTGAGGGAGTCGGCGCAATCACCAAGCCGGTATCATCGGTGGCCGGAAGCGAGGCGCTGGGGAATTGCCAGCCCGCTTTACTCAATAATTGCCGTGCACGGCTGAGATCAAGTACAGGTGCCTGTAAGCCGGTATGGTAAGCCCAGTTGCCGGGAATGATCGGACTGTTGGCCAGTATCGCTTGACCGTGCAGAATCTCGTCGATTAATTTCTGTCGATCGATCGAGATGAACAAGGCTTGGCGCACATCCTGATCCTGGAAGAGGGACACTTCATCGCCTTGATTGAGATAGATCATCGTATAAGCATCCAGCGGTGCGTTGTAGAAATTCAGTGTTGGAATGTCGCGTACGGCCGGCAGATCGGCGAACGGCACGTGACTCAGACCTTGGATTTCGCCCGCGCGATAAGCCGCCAGCATCGAGGAGAAATCGGGAAAAAATTTGAAATCGACCTTGGCGATAAATGGCTGCTTGCCGTAGTAGTTGGAATTCGCCGCCAGTAAGATATGTTGAGGTTGGCCTGCTTCCGGCGCGCCGAAGGTCTCTACCGCGAACGGCCCAGTGCCGATCGGTTTTTTGTTGAAGGGCGCGTCGGCTAAATCTTTTGCGGCGGTATTCTGCAAAATATGTTTGGGTAGAATTCCGATCGAGGCAAATTGCAGAAAGGCCGCTAGCGGTTCTTGCAGTGTCATTTGGATCGTGCTGTTGTTGACTTGACTGATGGTGACCGTGCGCCACAGCGCTGCCAGATCGGGTGAGCCGGGATAGTTGGGGTCTTGCAGCATTTGAACGGTGAAGGCGACATCCTCAGCCGTCAAAGGCTGATTATCCTGCCAGCGCGCGTTTGATCTCAAATGAAACACGTACGTCAAGCCGTTATCCAGAATGTCCCAGTGATCCGCGAGATCGGGTTGAGGCAAACCATGCTCGTCGAAGCGAACCAGGCCGCTGAAGATCAACGAACACAGATCGTGATCGGCAGCGTTGTATTGGCACAACACCGGATTGATAAACTGCGGCGAGCCGACGAGCCCTTCGACATACGTGCCGCCGGGTGCGGGTTCGCGAGTGGTGGTGAACGCCACGGCCAGGTAAGCGAGCAGGCCGCCGAGCATCAGCGCGCCCAGAACGATCAATGCAACTTGCCAGCGAATACGGCGAATCACTTCACATTCCTTGTTGATTCTCTAAATAGAAGTTAGAAGTTGATGATGGAAGTTGGAGAAATCTGCCGCGATCACTGATCGCCCATCGAGCATCAAATTTCCAACTTTCAACTTTCCATCAACGATACTGCAAAACCCGATCGATGACCAGCGGCTTACCCGCTGGGAGAATAAACAGGGTGTTGCGATCTTTCGATCACAGCACCCGTTCGAATGGAGCGATGAAGTTCGTGAACCGATCGGGGATCACACTAAGCTGCGACGCTCATCACGTTGAGAATAGCCAAGATAAAGAACACGATCGAGAGCAAGACGGTTGCGTTGAAAAGTGTGCGCTCGATGCCGCGCCGGGTGTGATAAACCGGACTGTCGCCGCCGCCGAACATGCTGCCGGCCGAGGAACTGCGCGCTTGCAAGATCACAATAATGATCAAGCCGGCCGCGACGATAATTTGCGCGATATTCAGAATATTTTGCACGTTCAATCTCCTAACGTAAAAGCTGGGCGGAATTATAACACGCGGCTTGGTCTGGCGCAAACAATCTTTTATAGCAGGGCCGAAATCCACTGATTCGCCGGCGGTCACCCAACTCCCTGTGCTAGATCGATGGCAAAAAGAAGAAGGCCAACGCCACAATGGCATAGACGATCAGCAAAGTTGCGCCTTCCAGCCAGTTCGATTCACCGTCTAGCGAGACCAGTGCTGAGATTAATGAAGCGGCGATTAAGCTGACCAGTTCAAAACTATTGAACTCCAAAGTCAAAGGCTGGCCCATCAACAAACTCACAAACACTAAGACGGGCGCAACGAACAAGGCAATCTGCAAACTGGAACCCATGGCAATGGATAGGCTTAAATCCATTTGATTTTTCAGGGCGACTTGGACCGCTACGACGTGCTCGGCGACGTTGCCGATGATCGGTACGATGATGATGCCGATGAAAAATTCACTCAGGCCCAACGCGTGCGAGACCGGCTCGACGGTGCTGACCAAAAACTCGCTCATGACGACGATGGCCGCCGTGGCCGCGATCAGGACGCCGATCGACTGGCGCGGCGTCCAGCGCGGTGCGGTATGCGAAGGCTGAATGGACGTGTCCGCGGCGGCTTCGTGTTTGTCGCGTGATCGAATGGTATACACGATCGAGAGCGCGTAGATCAACAGCATGGCCGCGGCGACCGTCAAGCTAAGTTCTTCAACACGGAGTTGATCCGGCTCGATGGCGGCGTTGAAGAATGAGGGAATACTGAGAGCGATCACCGCTAGAATCGCCAGCGTCGAATCCCGCCCGGCGTGACTCCGATTGAAGCTTTGCAATCCATTTTTAAGTCCGCCCGCCAAAATACTCGCGCCCCCAACGAGCAGCACGTTGCCCAAGATCGATCCGATAATCGACGCTTTAACCAGATCCAACAATCCGGCGCGAATGGCGAACAGGGTGATGATCAATTCTGCGGCATTGCCCAGTGTGGCATTGAGCAGCCCGCCAAAGCGCGGACCGATTTTTTCGGCAATGGCTTCAGTGGCTTCGCCTAACAGTGCGGCCAATGGAACCACCGCTAACGCGGAAGAGGCAAAGACAATCAGCGGACTCCAGTGCAGTAGTTCGGCCAGAATCGCGATCGGAATAAAGAGCAACAAAAGTCGTAAGCCACGCATAAATTCACCTTGTTGGTTGGTGGGGCGAGGCCTTCCGCCTCGATCGATGTTGAATTCGCACACTGACCCGCTGGAGCCGAGATCAAACACACTTCAATTTGG
>JBGQGR010000274.1:0-5010 GCA_041497495.1 Anaerolineae bacterium
AGAGAAGAGTTTCTTGAATTTGGAAACAGCGAATTTATGAATTTGGAAAAATTCAAGAGCAATTTTCCTCCAGGGAAAGATGGCGCTTATACTTATGAGCAAGCTGAATTCTTTGCATGGGGTAATACTGTTGATTTTCTGGGCCGCGAGTCCCGACAATTTCTTGAGCAGTTCAAAGATAACGCTTCTAGCTTAAATACTTGCAAACTCCCATCATTGCAAATAAAATCCCTGCTTATCTTTTACAAATATTACATTCATGGGCAATCACCTTTGCAAAGTGATTTTATGGACTTTGCTCATGTTTCTTATGCTCCATATATGGCTGTTTATGTGACTGAACGGAATGTCTTGAATGTCTTGAAACGCATTAAAGGATATGGTCACATGCTTACGCAGACACGTCTTCTGCATGTATCTGAGTTCATAGCCGAGATACGTAGTCAATGAAGGTAAATTGAATCGGTTAAGTTGTGGCAAATCATGTGAATAGTCAAAGTTGAAGCCTTAGCGTTTCTTTACAAGGCTAAGAGAAACGATAACCATGTTCAAAAAAGTATTGGTCGCCAATCGAGGTGAGATCGCGGTGCGGATTATCCGCGCGTGCCACGAGTTGGGCATTCCCACCGTCGCGGTCTATTCGGATGTCGATCGCAGTGCGCTGCATGTGCGCTATGCTGATGAAGCGTACTTGATCGGACCGGCGCCTTCGCGCGAATCTTACTTGCGTGCCGATAAGATCATTCAGGTGGCGAAGCAATCGGGCGCGGATGCGATCCATCCCGGCTATGGTTTCTTGGCGGAGCGCGAATCGTTCGCGCAGCTGTGCGAAGATGAAGGCATCAAATTCATCGGGCCGAAGCCCTCTGCAATTGCAGCGATGGGCGATAAGGCGGTTGCGCGTGCGACGGTTCAAAAAGCCGGTGTGCCGGTCGTGCCCGGCACTGAAGGTGAGGGCGGTCTGCGCGACGAAGAGATCATCGCGATTGCGCCGCAGATCGGCTTTCCGTTGTTGATCAAAGCGACCGCGGGCGGCGGCGGCAAAGGCATGCGCCGTGTTGAAAGCATGGAACAGCTGCCCGGCGCACTTCCATCGGCACGGCGTGAAGCGGAGAGCGCGTTTGGTGATGGATCGGTCTATCTGGAGAAATTAGTACAGGGTGCGCGCCACATTGAGATTCAGTTGCTGGCCGATGAGCACGGCAATGTGATTCATCTTGGCGAGCGCGAATGTTCGATCCAGCGGCGGCATCAAAAGATCATTGAAGAGTCGCCCTCGCCGGCGGTCGATGTGGCGCTGCGCGAGAAGATGGGCAGCGTCGCCGTCAAAGCCGCGCAGGCCGTCGGCTATCAAAACGCAGGCACGATCGAATTTTTGCTCGATAAAGACAAAAACTTTTTCTTCCTTGAAATGAACACGCGCCTGCAAGTGGAGCATCCGATTACCGAAACGGTTTACGGCGTCGACATCGTCAAAGAGCAAATTCGCATTGCGCGCGGCCGGCCGCTAAAATTGAAACAACGATCGATAAAACCGAAGGGCTGGGCGATCGAATGCCGCATCAACGCCGAAGATCCATTTAATAACTTCATGCCATCGACCGGCAAGATCATCCGGCTCGATCGGCCCACCGGGCCCGGCGTGCGCATTGACAGCGGTTTATATGAAGGCTTTGAGATCACGCCGTATTACGATTCGCTGATCGGCAAATTGATCTGCTGGGGCGAGTCGCGCGGCGAAGCCATTCTGCGCATGCGCCGCGCGCTGGAAGAATATCGCATCATCGGCGTCAAGACCAACATCCCGTTCCATCAAGCGATGATGTCCAGCCATCGCTTCTTTGCCGGATCGTTCGACACGACTTTTGTCGAAGAGCGTTTCGAGATGGAAGAAGAGCCGCTCCCGGAACAAGAACGCGTCGCCGCGGTCATTGCTACATTAGTCGCGCATCAAGGCGGGCAGCAAGCTACCCAAGTGGTGCGCCGCAACGAACGCGATACCAGCAACTGGAAATGGATCGCGCGCTGGGAAAGGATGCAGCGCTGATGGTTGCACTACCATTCAACAATTTATTAGAGGAAGCGCAACCATGAAGTACGCGACGACGATCGGTGAGAAAACTTACATCATTGAAATCAACCGCGACGGCGAAGTGACGATCGACGGCCAAACGTATCCGATCGATCTGCGGGCGATCGACGAGGTGACATTCTCGCTGCTGTTAGAGAATAACTCGTTCGAAGCGCTGGTCGATCTGGGCAGCGGCGAGGATGTCAATGTGCTGCTGCGCGGCCGATTGTACGCTGCGCAAGTAATGGATGAACGTGCGATCCGCTTATCGAAGGCGGGCGAGGGTGGAGCGGCTTCATCGGGCGAGTTCACGCTGAAATCGCCGATGCCCGGTTTGATCGTCGCGATTCCAGTGAATGAAGGTGAGGCCGTGAAGAAAGGCCAGACCTTGATCGTTCTTGAATCGATGAAGATGGAAAACGAATTGAAAGCGCCGCGCGATGGCACCGTCGGATCGATCAAAGTGAAGATGCGGCAGAGCGTGGAGCAGCATCAGCCGTTGGTCGTAGTAATGTAAATTGTAGGGGCGAGCCTTGTGCTCGCCCTTGTTGATCGTATTCGACATCATTGCGAGCGAAGCGAAGCAATCTCCTGATCGGCGTTGAGATTGTTTCGTCGCTCCTTCGACTTCGCTCTGCGCGCTCCGCTCAGGATGCTCACCCGCCCTGCCTGTTTTGTGCAGGGTTGCAATGACGCGCCGATGGGATAAAGTGCCATGACAAATTTAGAAACGCAACGCAAGCCTCGATTTGCAACCTCGTCTGATATTGAACTGCCGCCGTATCTCACGCCCGATGAAGCCTCGATCGATTACGCGAACGATCTCGGCGCGCCGGGTGAATTTCCGTATACGCGTGGCACGCAGCCGACGATGTATCGCGGCCGCTTGTGGACGATGCGGCAGTATGCCGGTTATGCCAGTGCGGCTGAATCAAATCGACGCTATCGATTTTTGTTGGAGCAAGGACAAACGGGTCTGTCGGTCGCGTTCGATCTGCCGACACAGATTGGTTACGACGCCGACGATCCGCTCGTGGAAGGTGAAGTGGGCAAAGTCGGCGTGAGCATCTCGTCAGTTCATGATATGGAGACGCTGTTCGATCAGATTCCGCTGGACAAAGTCAGCACCAGCATGACGATCAATGCGCCTGCCTCAATTTTGTTGGCAATGTACATTGCGGTTGGCAAGAAACACGGCATCGATCCAAAGCAGCTGCGCGGCACGATTCAAAACGATATCCTTAAAGAATATATCGCACGCGGCACATATATTTATCCGCCCGCGCCCGCGATGCGCATCATTACCGACATCTTCAAATACTGCCGCGTCCAAGTGCCGCGCTGGAACACGATCAGCATCAGCGGCTACCACATGCGCGAAGCCGGATCGACGGCGGTTCAGGAAGTGGCGTTTACTTTGGCGAACGGCATTGCCTACGTGCAAGCCGCGCTCGACGCAGGGCTGGACATCGATGAGTTTGCCGAGCAGATTTCGTTCTTCTTC
The DNA here is from genome assembly GCA_041497495.1 of Anaerolineae bacterium. Lineage (GTDB taxonomy): Bacteria > Chloroflexota > Anaerolineae > Fen-1058 > Fen-1058 > JBGQGR01. The sequence goes on from JBGQGR010000274.1 coordinate 3,576, forward strand.
AACGCGCACAATAATTTCCTGGAAGAGATCGCCAAATTCCGCGCGGCACGGCGCTTGTGGGCGCGCATCATGCGCGATCGATTCAAAGCCAAGAAACCCAATTCGCTGAAGCTGCGCTTTCATACGCAGACCGGCGGGAGCACGTTGACCGCTCAGCAGCCGGAGAACAATGTGGTGCGGGTCACGCTTCAGGCGTTAGCTGCGGTGCTGGGCGGGACAAATTCGCTCCACACCAATTCGCGCGATGAGGCGTTGTGGCTGCCGACTGAAGAGAGCGTGCAGATCGCATTACGCACGCAGCAGATCATTGCGCATGAATCGGGCGTGGCCGATTCGATCGATCCGCTGGCCGGATCATATTTGATCGAACATCTCACCGATGAGATCGAAGCAAAGGCACGTGAGTATATCGATCGGATCGATCAGCTCGGCGGGGCGTTGAGAGCTATCGAGCGGAATTATATCCAGGCCGAGATCGCCGAAGCGGCTTATGCCTATCAGCGATCGATCGAGCGGCAGGAGCAGATTGTCGTCGGGCTGAATCAGTTCCAAACGAACGAGCAGCTGCACCTGGATCGATTGAGGGTAAATCCCTCGATCGAATTTGAGCAGCGATCGAGATTAGCCGAACTCCGAAAAAATCGAGACAATCAAAAAGTATCGGAACTTCGATCGTATCTGGAAGCCGCCGCACGATCAACCGAGAATTTGATGCCGCCGATTCTGGCGTGCGTCGAGGGCGAAGTGACACTTGGCGAAATTTGTAATACACTTAGGGGCGTGTTCGGCGAGTATCAACCATCGGTTGGCATTTAAATCTGCACGGGAGCGCTATGACTATCAAACGGATCGATCACATTGCGATTGTGGTGGACAACATGGAAGGCGCGCTGGAATTCTGGGAAGACGCGCTGGGCTTGCAGATGAATCACATGGAAGAAGTGGCTGATCAAGAATCGATCGTCGCGTTTCTGCCGTCGGGTCACAGCGAAGTGGAACTCGTTGAACCAACATCCGATACGAGCGGGGTGGCGAAATATTTAGCAAAGCGCGGGCCGGGTATACATCACATTTGCTTCGAGGTCGATAATATCGATCGGGCGTTGGCGCGGATGAAGGCGAAAGGTGTGAAGTTGATCAATGAGACGCCGACGATCGGCACGGGCGGAAAGAAGATCGCGTTCATTCATCCGAGCAGCACGCACGGCGTGTTGGTCGAGTTGTATGAGCTCACGCCCGAAGAGCCGATGCGGCGGCGGCGCTTGATCCGCGAATGGCGCAGCCGCTTGTCGACGCAGCGCGCAGTGGCAAGCGCGGGCTTACGCACGTTTGTCAAGACGTGGCGGCAAGCTTCGATACGACGAAGGGGAAATCGAGAGCAGGAAGAGATTGTCGTGAAGCAGAATTGATTTTGTTAGGCGGCAGTTTAACTGCC
>JBGQGR010000275.1:0-5004 GCA_041497495.1 Anaerolineae bacterium
GCCGCCTGGCGACCCCGACCCGAGTCCCGCTCGTCGTTCCCGCGTGACCCACGCCGAGCTCAGCCGGAAGCTTCGCGGGCTCGGGTGCGTTTTTGAAACGACAGGGCAAGGGCAGCTACGAGATCTGGCACAATCCGGCCGTGAACCGTTCGACCGATTCATCGACTTTGATCAAAATCGTCTTGCGGATGCCATACTGCTTCCGCATATCGTTCAAGGTCGCAAAGGGTTCGAGTCGCATGCCTTATGCCCCTCCCGTATAGTAATGTCGCTTACCGAGATCGATCTTGTTGCCGGTATCGACCACAATGGTGTAGTTGCTGGCATTGTCTGGAATCTGGATCGGGGCACCGTAGTTCGGATCACCGGAGATGGTGACGGTCTGAGCGATGGTGGTTCCCTGATCATCTTTGATAATCACGGCAAACCGATCGAGATCACGCGGAGCCGGACCTTCCAGATAAGTCCCATCCAGCTGATACTTCGAGCCGTGGCAGGGGCATTCAAAGCGCTGGTTCGAATCGACCCAGGCATACAAACAACCCAAGTGGACGCAGACTTTATACAGCGCCACCAAGCCTTGCTTGCCGCCGCCTTTGCTGGCAGCCTCCGGCCCGATATTGACGATCCACGTCTTGATATCCGCATAGGCAACCGGCGCGCTATCCGCGGGCGGCAATCGATCGCCGATCGTGCCGATCGACTTCGTGCCGCCGAATTCCCCTTCGCGGAAGCGCGGCAGCGAGAACGCCAGGATCGCGCCGCCGACTTCGGCCGTAAACAAGGCCATGGAGGCTAATGCCACGTAGTTCAGAAACTCGCGGCGCGTGATACCGCGCGCTGGTGTTGCTTGATCTGCCATTGGATTCAATCCTCCTCGGAGCGATGCAGCTGCGCGGCGTCCCAAAACATGAAAATCGGGCATGCAATACCCGATCGGCTTTCCCCCGCCGTGTGGCTTTCGGGTTAAATATATATCATTCGGATGATCATGTCAAATCATTTTGAAGATTCGTGCGCACGCAAAGCGGATCGGGCTCCCGCGCCCGAATCACGGCGGCATGTTTTACACGCACCCTGGAGGTGCACATCACGATCATTCTTGACATTGATCGCACTCGCCTCGATAATATACCGAACCAGCCTGACGCCGGTGCGGCTGCCGCCCTAGACCATCATGCCCGATCTCAAGCCACCCAGTCTGATTACCAACTCTGCACAACTTGCCACGGCGATTGATCAAATCAGCCGGCACACCTCGATCGCCGTGGATACCGAATCCGATAGTTTGTATGTCTATCGCGAAAAAGTCTGCCTCATCCAAATTTCCATTCCAGAAAATGATTTCTTGATCGATCCGCTGGCGGGATTTGAGCTGCAGCTGCTGGGTCAATTGTTAGCCGATCCAAAAGTCGAATCGATCTTTCACGCCGCGGAATACGATGTGATTTGTCTGCGCCGCGATTACGGTTTCACTTTTGCCAAGCTGTATGACACGATGTGGGCCGCGCGCATTCTGGGTTGGCCGCGCGTGGGTTTGGGCGACATCTTGAAAGAAAAGTTCGGCATTCAACTGGATAAGCGCTGGCAGCGGCACAATTGGGGCAAGCGGCCGCTTGAACCAGAAGCGCTGGCTTATGCGCGCTTTGATACGCACTATCTTGATCAACTGCGTGAGGCCCAGCTCGTCGAGCTGCGCCAAACCGATCGATGGGCGGAAGCTCAGGAAGTTTTCGCCGAACTCGCCCACTCGTCGATCGATCCGCGCGCCTTCGATCCCGATGATTTTTGGCACGTGAAGGGCGTGTGGGACTTGAGAGGCCATGCGCTGTCGATCTTGCGCCGATTGTATCTGCTGCGTGATCGCGAAGCCAAACGTCAGAACCGCCCGCCGTTCAAAATTATGGGCGATCGAACATTGACGGCCCTGGCTCAAACCGCGCCGCATACACTTCAGCAGCTGGAAGCGATCGAGGGCTTGAGTCCGCTGTTGATCAAACGCTTCGGGCGATTGATCCTGGAAGCCATTGAACATGGCCGCAAAGACGCAGTGCCCACGGCTCCACGCCGCACGCCGCCCGATCAAGCGGTGCTGGCGCGCTATGAAAAACTGCGCGCGTGGCGTAAACAAACTGCGGTCGAACGCGGTGTCGAGCCGGATGTCATTGCGGGCAATTCCGTGCTGATGGAAGTTGCGCGCCGCAAGCCGCGCGCGTTGAGCGATCTTGAAAACATTGTCGGCTTAGGTCCGTGGCGGCGCGGCGCTTACGGTCAGGCGCTGCTGAACGTGATCAAGTGATCACGCGACCACCGAGTAACTTGGTTATTTACTCTTTGAATGAAGGAGGCAGCATGCAAATTCAATTCTGGGGTGCAGCGCGTACCGTCACCGGTTCAATGCATCTCTTGACTATCAACGGGAAGAAACTCTTGCTCGATTGCGGACTATTCCAAGGCAAACGATCTGAAGCGAATGAACGCAACGGCCACCTGCCCTTCGACGCCAAGTCGATCGATGCCTGCATCTTGTCACACGCGCACATGGATCATTCGGGCGTGCTGCCGGTGCTCACCAAGTTCGGCTACGACGGGCACATTTTTTGCACCTCGGCGACACGCGATCTCGCCACGGTGATGCTGCACGACTCGGCGCACATTCAAGAGAGCGACGCGCTGTTCTTCAACAAGCACAGCGTCGAGCGCGGCCTGCCGCCGATCAAACCAATCTACACTGAAGCGGATGCCCGGGAGACCGTTCAACACTTCGTCGTGTACGAATATCATCGCCCGTTCGAACCGATCCCCGGCGTGCAAGCCACCTTCTACGATGCCGGCCATATTCTGGGCTCAACCTTTATCACGCTCGATATTACCGAAGGCGCGAAGAAATTCCGATTGGTCTTTACCGGCGATCTCGGCCGCAAACGACTGCCCATTCTGCGCGATCCCGAATCGGTCGATCGCGCCGATATCTACATCACCGAAGGCACATACGGCGGACGGCATCACGCGCCGATTGAAGATGCGCGCAAGGAACTCGCCCAGATCGTCAAAGACACTACCGATCGCAAAGGCGTGATCGTCATTCCGGCTTTCGCCGTGGGCCGCACCCAAGAGATTGTTTACGATTTGCAGCAGCTAGTCGATCAAAAACAGATTCCCAATTTACCGGTCTACGTCGATAGCCCGCTGGCGATCAACGTGACCGAAGTCTTCCGCCTGCATCCCGAATGTTACGATGAAGATATCACTGACTTCATCAAATCCGATCCGGATGGTGACGCGTTCGGATTCTCCCAATTGACCTACGTGCGCGAAACAGCCGCCTCCAAAGCCTTGAACGATCGCACCGAACCGGCGATCATCATTGCGGCCTCCGGGATGTGTGAGGCCGGTCGAGTGTTACATCACCTGCGCCATCACATCGGCGATCCACGCAGCACGATCCTCTTCGCCGGCTTTCAAGCCGAGAACACCCTCGGCCGAAAGATTCTGGACGGCCAGCCGCGCGTGCGAATTTTCGGTGAAGAACATGAAGTGAAAGCGCAGATCAAAAAACTGGATGGCTACAGCGCGCACGGCGATCACGATGATCTCGTCGGCTTCGCGCACAACATCGCGCGTAAACCTGCGCGCACCTTCGTCGTGCATGCCGAATATGAGGCTGCGCAAGCGTTGCAAACCGGCTTGGCCGGCGTCGGCCTGCCCAATGTCACCATACCCGCGCGCGGTGACTTAGTCGAAATCTAAAGCGAGCGCTCAAAGCCCGCGTCCGCGTCCCGCGGATGCGGTGCAATATTTTTCTTGTTGAACAAACCTCATTTGTTTGTTATAATCACTCGCGACCGTTCGGAGAGGTGCCAGAGTGGTTGAATGGGACGGTCTCGAAAACCGTTGTAGCCTTTTTAGGTTACCGTGAGTTCGAATCTCACCCTCTCCGCCAGACGCGGCTCTTCATTCGAAGAGCCGTTTTTGTTTTGCTGGTGAATCCGATCGAGATGTGATACAACCAACCAGCAGTTCGATCGATGAATCGACGAAGGTCACAGATGTCACAACTCACCGAGTTTCGTAAACACAAAGACATTTTCTTCAAAACCGATCCTCAATCGCCGCTGACACCCGATCAACGCGTAGAATTTACCGGCTTGAAATATTTCCCGGAAAATCCAAAGCTGCGTGTCACGGCCAAGGTGCAGGCCTTTACCGACCAGCCATTGGTCTCGATGATGACGAGCACTGGGGGCGTAAAAGAATATTACAAGTACGGGCAGTTCTCATTCGAGGTCGACGGACAGCCGGCGACACTGCAAGTCTATCAAGACGCCGATCGATCTTACTACTTCCTGCCGTTCGTCGACGCGACTGCGCCCGGCGAAACCTACGGCGCAGGCCGCTACTTAGAGATCGAACCTGAACACGACGGCACGTTCGTGATCGATTTCAATTATGCGTACAATCCATATTGCGCCTACAATTCTAATTGGAACTGCCCCATTCCCCCGGCAGATAATCGATTGAAAGTTCGGATTGACACGGGGGAGAAGAAATACCATCAGGATCATTAAAGCCGCCGTCGTTGCGTGCATGAACGACTCTAATCCGGGCATAAACCTCTCCTTTTCGCCCGCTCTATCTCCCCCAACTGGGGGAGATAGACACACCCCAAGTGCTGGATGTAGTTGGGGTGTGTTAATTGTATGATGAACTCATAATTGGCATATTTCTGGCCGACACATAAGCCGTGTAGCTCGAAGCTGGCCTAAACGATTCAAGCTGCACTAGCCCTCCAGCAGGTGAGCCCGTCCTTGGATAATTCTAGTCAAAAAGTCTTTGTGGTTCTGAATCCGGAGGCCGGGCAAGTCCACGTCGATGAGATTCGCTCGGCGTTGGCGCGCCATTTCACTTCGCCCCGCTGGACGTCTGAAATCCATGAGATGACAGGCGACGAGGATGTCGCGGCGATCATCCGTGCGGCTTGCGAACGCGGCGCAGATCTCGTGA
>JBGQGR010000276.1:0-4996 GCA_041497495.1 Anaerolineae bacterium
AGCACAATTCCGATCGGGATTTCCAGATCGCGCTGATCGAAGAGGCGATGGGTAACTTCCTGCGTTACTTCTTCATCATGCCGACACTCGCGCGCTTCGAATTGGAAACGCATCAACGCGTGGAACGCGGTGAAGGCTTGACGGCTGACGGCATGATCGATCTGATGGCCGATCTGTTCAGCGAAGGTTATGGCGGCGAAGTGCATGTCGATCACGATCGCGTCGGCATGACGTGGGCGACCTTCGGCCATTTATATGCCGATTACTATGTGTTTCAATATGCCACGGGGATTTCCGGCGCGCATGCGTTGGCGAAGAGAGTTTTGTCCGGCGAAAAAGGCGCGGCCAACGATTACATCAATTTCCTCAAGGCGGGCGACTCGATGTACTCACTTGATGCGCTGCGCCTGGCCGGTGTCGATCTGTCGAAGCCGCAGGCGGTGGATGATGCGTTTGCCGTGCTGTCCGGCATGGTCGATAAGCTGGACTCGCTGCTGGGGAAGTAAAGAATAGTTTTCAAACGCCCGATTGATCTCGATCGGGCGTTTTTGTTTTTAACCGTAATGATGTAGACTTTGATCAATGGCGCGCGAGTTTACCGACGATCAGATTCGCAAGATTCTTTTTGAGCAGCGCTATATCTACACTGCCGATCAGTTGTGCGCCAAGTGGCAGATCACGCGCTATCGCTTGCGGCAGTGGAAGAAACAATTCAAATACGAGTATTTAGTCGGCGACGTGCGCGAGTTGGTGATCGCCGGACTGCATCAGGGCCTTCAAGACGTGCCGACATTGAGCAGCTTCATCGATTACCACGATCATGCCGTCTATTCGGCCAAAGAACTGACATCGATCTTGAAGCGGCTGCAGGCTGAAGGCATCGCGATCTGCCAGAACGATCGTTGGTTGTATAATTTCAAGCACCTACGGCAACACGATCGATCTTTTATCTTTTGAGGTACGCATGAAGCAGACTATCAATCTGGGCCCTGAATACGGTCAAAAAATGCTGCAAGCCTTGTTCGATGCGCTGACCGCCGAGGGCGCGCAGACGATCGATCAGCGATCGGGCATGGCCGGCTCGCAAGAGATTGGTTATTGGAAGTTCCAACTCGAGCGCGGCACAGTCGAAGTCAACGCCGAAACCTACCTCGGCATCTCGCTCTCCGGCCCGATCGATCTCGTCGCTCACCTAACCCAAATCATTCAAGACAAAATCCTGTCCGCGTTTCCAGATAACGAATAACATGCCCTCGATTGCGATCGTCACCGACACCGACGCCAGCCTGCCGATCGAGCTCGCCTCACGCTATAACCTCCGCCAAGTATCGATCACCGTTCACTTCGGCACCGATGTTTTTGAAACCGGCCTCAACATCGACGATGCACAAACCTTCGCACGGGTCGATCGCGAAGGCAAACTGCCGACGACCTCCGCGCCTGCGCCGGGAAAATTTGCGGAAGCCTTTCAAGCCGCGTTCGATTCAGGTGCAGACTCGATCATTTGTTTTTGCGTCAGCAGTGAAATGAGCGCGACGTACGGCTCGGCGGTCACCGCGCGATCGATGCTGCCCGATCGAGACATCACGCTGATCGATACGCGTTCCGGCTCGATGGGTCAAGGCTTCATGGTTTTAGCCGCCGCCGAAGCGGCACAGGCAGGCGCATCGAAAGAAGAATGTGTGGCGCATGCCCAAGATGTCGGCCAACGCACAAAAATTTATTTTGCATTATCAACCATGAAGTATCTGGCGATGAGCGGCCGCGTCGGATCGATCGCCGCGGGCATGGCGCATCTATTGAACATCAAACCGATCCTCACCCTGCGCGACGGCAAGATCGATGTGTTGGAGAAAGTGCGATCACAGAAAGTATCCTGGTCGCGCGTGATCGAATTGACAGCGCAGGCCTTGAATCATCGACCCGCTGAACGCATGGCGATCGCGCACGTGAATGCCTTGAATGAAGCGCAATAATTTGAACAACTACTACGCGCCAGCATTGCTTCCCCTGATGAAATCATCATGACCGAACTCACGCCGGGCTTGTCTATGCATACGGGCGCGGGCTTGGTCGGCGTGGCGGCTGTGGCAAAATTGTAAGGGCGAGGTGACCTCGCCCTACCTGAAGGAAAATCATGACTGACAACGCAACGACTCAACTTCAGCAACTGCTCAACGACGAATGGGCTTTTCGATTAAAAGAAGATCCGCTGTTTGCGACCGATGTCGGCGATCACCGCTATGACGATCGATTGCCGTCCGTGACCGAAGCCGATTATCAACGTCGATTGGATCAAGCGCGCAGTTTTCTCGATCGATCCGGCGAAATCGATCGGGCGCAGCTGTCCCGATCGGATCAGCTCAACCTCGATATTTTTCGCCGCGTGAAGCAAGACGAAGTGGCCGAGTTGGAATATCGATCGTACTTGATGCCGATCGATCGCATGGGCGGCTTTCACACGAACTTTGCCGAACTGCCCAACTTCCTCGCGCTCGAATCAGCGCGAGATTACGAGAATTACATTGCGAGATTGCGCGGCTTCAAAGAATATGTGGCGCAATACATCGAACTGATGCGCGTCGGCATTCGATCGGGCTACAGGCCACCCACTGTCGCCTTGAACAGTGTCGCGGATTCCATCAAGCCGCATCTCATTGATGATGCCACCCAAAGTTTATTGTTCGCGCCCTTCAAAAAATTTCCCGACACCATCAACGCCGCCCGGCAAAAAGATTTGACCGATCGGGCCAGAAAAGCGATCGAGACTTCGGTAACGCCCGCGTATCGATCGCTCATGCAATTCGTGACCGACGAATACCTGCCCGCCGCGCGATCGGACATCGCCGCTTCAGCACTGCCGAATGGCCAAGCATTCTACGAACATCGCGTGCGCTTGTTCACTTCATTGAATCTCACACCGCAGCAAGTGCATGACACCGGCCTCAGTGAAGTGAAACGCATTCGAGCGGAGATGGAAGCGATCATCCAGAAAGTTGATTTCAAGGGAAGTTTCAAAGACTTCGTAGAATTCCTGCGCACTGATCCGCGCTTCTATGTCACATCGCCTGAAGCGTTGATGAAAGAAGTGTCTTTCATTTTGAAGAAGATGGACGGCGAACTGCCGAAACTTTTCAAGACGCTGCCGCGCATGCCGTATGGCATTCGGCCCGTGCCCGCTTACGCTGCGCCCAGTACGACGACGGCCTATTACTTTCAACCTGCTGGCGATGGCACACGCGCCGGATTCTATTACGTGAATACTTATAACTTGAAGGCGCGCCCGTTATACGAACTCGAAGCGCTGTCCTTGCATGAAGCGGTGCCGGGGCATCATTTGCAGATCGCGTTGCAACAAGAATTGGAAAACATTCCGATCTTCCGGCGTTTCACCGGTTTCACGGCTTTTGTTGAAGGCTGGGGATTGTATGCGGAGCGATTGGGACTTGAAGTGGGTTTTTATCAAGACCCCTACAATGATTTCGGTCGACTCACTTACGAGATGTGGCGCGCGTGCCGCTTGGTCGTCGATACCGGCCTGCACACTCTGGGCTGGTCGCGTCAACGCGCGATCGATCTGATGGCGGACAATACGGCGCTCACCTTGTTGAACATCAGCAACGAAGTCGATCGATATATTTCGATGCCGGGCCAGGCCGTCGCTTACAAAACCGGCGAATTGAAAATCCGTGAACTCCGATCGATCACCGAGCGCGAACTCGGATCGAAGTTTGATGTGCGTGAATTCCACGACGTGCTGTTACGGGCTGGCGCCGTGCCCCTCGATGTGCTGGAGACGATCATCAAGAGCTGGATCGAGGAAGTGAAACGAAGATAAAACCCACCCCCCACCCTCTCCCTGTTAGGAAGAGGGTGGGGGGTGGGGGTCGGGGCTTTTATTCTTTCGGCAGCCGCGCTTCAATCAATTTCTGAATCTCGCCCGCTTCAGCATGGCGATCCAATTGCTTCTTGCTGAAAACCAATTCACCGTCAATGGTAACCTCAAAGACGCCTCCTTTCGACGGAATGATCGTCCACTCCGCGATCTGGAACTCAAACTCTTTCAAAATTTCGTCCGTCAAACTGACGGCTCGATCAGTGTAGCCTCACTGCGCGCAGTATTCAACCGTTATGTGCATTTTATTCATTACAGCTCCTTAAGTGGGCGCAGCGACCACAATCATTTTATCGCTAGCCGCATCAAACGGATCGAGTTCGTACGATCCATAAACTTCCTTGAGATCGAAACCGCCCTGCTTCAACAGCAGCTGCATCTCATTCCGATAAATGAATCGAAACGATGTGCTAAATACAGTCCGCTGGACTTGCCCGGATCGATCCGTTTGATCGATGAAGTAGGTGATGTCCTGGCGCTGATTGGCCCAATCGGTGGTTCTCGATAGAAACAGCTGCGCGGTTGATTCCGTTGCTCGATCGATCACGCTGCGCTGCAAGACCAATCGGTGGTCATCGGCATTCGCCGGGTCAGGCAAAAAACAATCGAGCACGAGCAACCCGTTGGGCGTCAAATGTTTCTTGATCGAATTCAAAGTGGAAAGTTGATCGTCGAGTGTGATGTTGTGCAGGAAAGTATTGAGCGGCACGATCACCAGACCGAAATGATCGTTGAGCGTGAAGCGGCGCATATCGGCTTGGATCAAGTTCACTTGATTTGAAAGTCCGCTCGCCCCGATTTTCTTCCGCGCAATCGAGATCATCTCGTCCGACAGTTCCACACCCGTGGCGCGATGCTCTTCACCCGCTAACGCGATCGACACGCGGCCCGTGCCCGATCCAATTTCCAAAATCGCGCCGCCGGTCCGATCGGCAAAACCGAGATACATCTCAAGGTCGTCGTCGAAGTCGGCGTAAAACAGATCGTATACAGCCGCGAAGGGTGCATAATCAGCCATCGTGTATCCGGTTTATTCTTTCAGATGCCGATCGCGCCAGTCCGCGACGGCTTGCTGGACTTTGCGGCGCTGACTGAACAGCA
>JBGQGR010000277.1:0-4976 GCA_041497495.1 Anaerolineae bacterium
ATCGGCCGTAACAGACCAACCGGAATGCCTTGCTGTCGGGCCATATTCACCGCGGTCAGCGCCACGCGCCCCGAAGTGCCGAAGCCGACGACGATCAACTCTGCGCCTTCCGTTTGATATTCTTTGTAGCGCACTTCGTTCTTGCGGATGATCGCGATCTTCTCTTGCAGCTTGCGATTGAACAGTTCTTCTTCTTCCGGTATCAGATGGATCGAGGTGACGATGTTCTTCTTGCGCCCGATCGCTCCGGTGAGCGCCCACGCGGGTGGCTGCCGATCGATCGATTGCAGCGCGGGCAGCTCGGCGGGTTCCATCAACTGGCCGATGTTGCCGTCAAGCAGCACCGTCACGATCGTGCGATACGTATCAGCCAGATCGAACGCGAGCACGGTGAGATCGATCGCTTCTTGCACCGTCGCGGGCGCGAGGACGATCGGTTTGAAGTCGCCGTGTCCGGCCATCTTCACCATTTGAAAATAATCGCCCTGGCTGGGCGCGATGTTGCCCAGGCCCGGCCCGCCGCGCATCACGTCGACAATCACGCACGGCACTTCCGATCCGGCAATGTAGCTTAAGCCTTCCTGCATCAAGCTGACACCCGGACTCGACGATGAAGTCATCACACGCTTGCCGGTGCAGGCCGTGCCATACACCATATTGATTGCAGCCACTTCACTCTCTGCTTGCACGAACGCGCGATTCAATTCCGGCATGCGCTTGGCCATGTATTCCAATAACTCAGTTTGGGGCGTGATCGGATAACCGAAGTACGCTTCACAGCCGGCACGGATGGCGGCTTCGGCGATGGCTTCATTACCCTTCAATAATTTTTTAGTCATTGGATTCTCCGATTGATCACGCGGCGGCTAGCGCAGCTCTAGGTGCAACTTGGCGATAAACCGTGATAACCGCATCCGGGCAGATTACTGCACACACCGCGCAGCCGGTGCAGTCTAAACCCGGATCGATCAACTGAGCGGGGTGATAACCTTTGGCGTTGAACGCGACCGACATGTGGATGACAGTTTGTGGGCAGACGCCCACACAGAGTTCACAGCCTTTACAACGTTCGGCATCGATTTCGATGCGACCCTTGGCAGCCATAGTGTCTCCTGATTTAGTCAACAATTCAAACTCGTCCGGCGACTTTATACTTGTCAGAATAAACCTAATCCCATGCGTTGACGAGTGCGAGATGTCATATCTGCATGCGCTTATGCTCATACAATCTCCAGATAAATGTCATCCAAATAAAAATGATGCAGGTCTCACATTGGCGGTTCCAGGCTGCTTAGCTGTGTGAAGCTTAGCAATGAAAAACGGCGATCAATCTGATCGCCGGCCAAGTATTAGTCGCCAAGATGTTAATTAAAAAGATGCGCTGCTCAAATCATAGAGTGGTTATGCCCTCACCCGTCTGAGAATTATCTGATGCAGCGAGTTCCAGATGAAAGGCTGGGCTTTGATACGCCCGCGTGATAGCCCGCCAGTAATGCGCGGATAAAATATAGCGGCTGCCTGAGATTCCGGCAATCGCTGTCCGGGCCAATCGGCTGCTCGCCTTAAAAAGAAAGCGATGCCGCAAATTCCAGATCGTCGAAGTGAGATATGCCCGCACCAGCCGGCCGTGCCAGAAACCGCTTTTCGCTGATGCCGCCAGCCGTTTGAAACAACCCGCTTGATCGAGAATTTGCTCGCGGGCTGCTAAGCTTTCAACCCGTCCCTGCCGGGCATCCGTCGTGCTGCCGTTTTCGCCGACGGCGATGCAGGCAATCAGCGCTTGTGTTTCCGCCAGATCGCAGCGCAGCGCGATGCGCCGCAGTAGATCGACATCCTCGCCGCCCGCCAGCCAGTAAGTGAACAGGCCGGCCGCAAAGAATTTCTCGGCGCGAATCATGGACGATTGCAGCGGTATCCATTCGCCGGCCATCACCGGCGTAAAACAGTTTCCCTGCAAGTGATGATGCAGCTGAAGAATGGCGCTGCCATCTCGATTGGCTATCTGCGATCCACCGTACAGCCAGCCGGCCTCAGGCTGTGCTTCGGCCAGTGCGCGCAGATTCTGATACGCGCCGGGCAGGAGATAATCATCGTCATCCAAAAAATTCAGATAACGGCCACGGGCAATTGCGGCGCCAGTGTTGCGCGCGACGGAGCGTTCGCGCCGATCGGTGTTCAGCACGGTAACGCGATCGGAGGAATGCCAATCGGCGGAGAGCAGCGGCTGGCCGGAATCATTCACGACGATGATCTCAAACTCGTCGGCGGCGAAATTCTGATCGAGCGCGCTGCGGACCGCGCGGTCCAACGTCGATCGGTTGATGGTGGGGATGATCGTTGAGCAGAACACGGAGGGCTTAGATCCTTAGCTTTTGAAGTGGGGCAGTATTCGCAACGATCAAATCACGCACGGAGTGCGGACAAATTCAGGCTGACGGGTAGTCTACCTGATCGCATTGAAATGAGCAATGCACAACCCTTCAGCGTTGGTCGATCATCAAGGTCGCTGCTCAGTGTATTGTATAATCAATGCATGCGCACACCCTTTGGCCAAGAATGTAAATATTACTACGCCGATTTTTATCGGGGCCGCAATCAGCAGGAATGCCGCTTGGCTGCCGCGAATCCCGAGAGCGAGCCCTGGCAGCCCGATATATGCCGGGGATGTCCGGTGCCCGGCATTCTCAGAGCAAATGCTTGCGAGCACTTGATTCTGCGCGGTTTCGTCGTCAAGGGTTTCTTGGGCTTTGGCCGCAAGCTGATCGTCGAGACGTCGTGCTTGAAAACGAAACGCGAGAAATTCGATGCGCACGTTGGCTGCGGCGATTGTCAGGCCAATTCCATCGCATTGTTCTTTGAGGAAGACAAGAAGTAGGGGCGAGGTCACCTCGCCTGTTTTATGGAATCAATTGCACCGCGTAATCCGGCTCGACAAATTCCACGTTCGCTAACGTCCTCAATCGATCGATCATCTTCCACTCCTGGCCGATTGGCACGCTCAACACCTTCACGCCGATATGCTCGATCTCTTTCTCGATCTTCAGATTCCCGATCGAGCTCAGCGCCTGATTAACGCCCGTTGCCGTCACCCCTGATTTGAATTTGATCAACACCCGCCCCGCTGCGATCTTCGCGTCGCGGTGATCGACTGGCTGGACAAGATTAGTTGGGTGTGCCGCATCCATTGAAGAAATCGACAATGCGCCGATCGAATTCAGCGCGGCCTGCACATCGATCCGTCCCCAGCCAAAATCGTTGTCTTTGCCGATCGATCCCAGATCAACCGCCGTTGAAGTGATCGCGTATTCTACTTGTGCTGCGGTGTATTCAGGATGCTTCGCCCAAATCAACGCAGCCAGCCCAGCGACATGCGGCGTGGCCTGTGATGTGCCGGTTTCGCTGACGTAGCCGCTGCTGAGATAATCGCTGTAGATGCCTACGCCCGGCGCGGCGACCGTGACGTAAGGATCAGAGTTTGAAAAGCTGGCATGGCTATTGTCATTGCTTACCGCGCCGACGGCGATAACACCGCCCGGATAGTCGATTGAATATGCCCCAGGATAAACATACTGATTTTGTGAGGAGCAGCCATTCAGAGAGTAGCTGTTGTTGCCACAATTTCCGGCGGCGGCGGCGACAAGACGATGTTGGGTATTGACGGCGTAATCGAACGCAGTATGAATGAAATAATCATCAAAAGCGCCGCCCAGACTGAGATTCAATATCTGCGCATGATCCGCGGCAAACTCAATCCCCGCTGCAACATCGGAAGTGTAACCGCTACCGCTGTCATCCAGCACACGCACGGGCAGGATATGCGTGCTCGGCGCAACGCCAACAACGCCCACACCATTCAAGGCCGCACCAATGATGCCTGCTACATTCGAGCCGTGGCCATTCCCGTCTTGTGCGACAGTATCATAGTCCACGAAGTCATAACCGCTGATCACATTTGGCGTGAGATCAGGGTGATTGAGATTGACACCGGTATCAATGACGGCCACGACAATGTTCGGACTGCCCGTGACGCAGTGCTGCCAGGCCCAATCGGCATTGATCAAGGTCATATCAGGCTGCGAAGCAAAACCCGGATCGGTAATGATCCGCAGCGGATAGCAATTCACGATAATCGGAAAATACGTCGTATAAATTGCAGCCGATTGGAACGAGGCAGTCACCGATCGATCAGCCGTCACGCTAATCGATTGCTGCGCCTCGACGGTCCGCGGCGGCGTGGCTCGATCGATCGCCGCGGCGATGAACCAGATTGAGCCTAATGCGACGATTAGGGTGATGATATGTTTGGGCATCCGTATTATTCTTCTCCGCGCAATTCAATGAGTTCAATTTCCGGCGGGCATAAGAAACGCATGCGCGGCGCGCCTTTGCCTTCCAGGCCTAAACCCCGACTGACATACAGCGTAGTATTGTTCTTGACGTAGCGTCCCATTTCATAGCGCTTGCGATAGAACGAGCTGGTCACGATTGCGCCGATGATCGGCAGGCGCACTTGTCCGCCATGCGTGTGGCCGCACAAATAGAGATCGATCCGGGCCTCGATCGCTTCCGGCATCAGATCGGGCGAATGATACAGCAGCAGCGAAAATTTTTCCGGCGGAACGTCGCGGCTCAACCGATCGAGCTGCGGTGCATCTAGCGATCGATCGTGAGTGCAGCCCAGGCCGATCAGTTGGACTAACGGATACCCCTCGATCACTCGCGTTTCGTTGATCAAAAGTTGAATGTGATCGAGTCCAGTATAGATTGATTTCAGGACTTCAGGTGAATCGATCAAAGGTGTGCCGGGAATCGCGTATACGCCCAGCGGCGCATGAATTTGCTTCAGGATCGCCTGGCAATCCGATCGGGCCTGGGCATCTTCCAGATATGAAAAGTTGAGCAGATCGCCAGTGTAGACAATCACATCGGGCTGCAGTTCAGCGATCAGCTTCAACATTTTTTGTTCACGGATCGTG
>JBGQGR010000278.1:0-4970 GCA_041497495.1 Anaerolineae bacterium
ATCTGGAAACTGCAGCGGTGTACTCTGATCACCCAACGGACATCAAGATGCCGGCCGGCGCGCATTATCAACCGGACCAGCTGCTCATCACCGGTGCAGGCACACCGCAAGAGCCAATCCTGATTGAAGATTTTGAGAAGGCCGATCTGCGCACGCAGCAAACACTGAACACCCTGGGCGTTCGAGCGGTGATCGGTCTGCCCTTGAGCGCCGGCAGCAAACACTTGGGCACACTGATCTTGGGTTACCGCCAGCCGCGATCATTCGCAAGTGATACAGTGCAAATATTGCAAGCACTCGCCAGCCAAGCGGCAGTGGCGCTGCAAAGCCAACACCTATTGGCCGAAACCCAGGCAGCCTTGAAACAAATCGACGTAGTTAATCGCCGCTTAACCGGCCAAGCCTGGCGCGATTACACCATGGCGAATGGCACACTACGGGTGGTCGATGCTGCGCCGGGAGTGCCCTCGACCGTCGCCAGCGGCTTGATCGAATTATTTGCTGATCCGAATCAAGTGAAAGCGGTCGGCCCAATTGGCGATACCCGCTCCGGGTTGATTGCGCCAATCGCATTGCGCGGCGAAGTCGTCGGCACGCTCAGCCTGCAAGAGATCGATAAAGATCGAGAGTGGACTGAGAACGAGATCACACTCCTGCAAACCGTAGCCAATGACGTAGCGGTGGCGATCGAGAATGCCCGCTTGATTGAGCAGACTGAACTGCGCGCCGAACGTGAACGCGTCATCAGCGAGGTCAGCACCCGCATGTTTGCCGCGAACGATCTGCACGACATCGTCAAAGTGGCGGGAGATGAATTGGTGCGCGTTCTGCGGATTGCCCGCACTAAAGTAAACATCGACGGTGAATATCTCAGTTCAACTGCCGACAGCGTTTCACGTGATGATCAGCATGGACACTAATCAAAACGGCATTTCAACTGAACGATCGATACGGCGTGAACGGCTGGTTCAGGAGGCACGTGCATGAGCACATCCATATCTGACTTAGCCAAAGGCAGCGACACCCAGATGGCGACATCAGCCCGTCTGCCGCGCAGCCGCTGGATCAGTGTGCGCTTGCGCTTCCTGATTTTGGTCGTGGGCTCAGGCCTGATCATTTTGGGGCTTGGCAGCTTTGCCATCTTCAGTCTAGCTCAGAACGTTGCCTTGAACGAAGTTAGGCTGAGAACACAAGAGATTGCAAACAACACAGCTTTGCAGCTCAACGATCGATTGGTGCGCTTGGGGGCAAGCGCCAACGGAGCAGCCGCAGCTGCTTATACCGAAGCAGGCGATCTCGCCGGACTGCGGACAACCCTCTCGCAAATCGGCCAGCGTGAACTGGACTTTATCAACATCTACATATTCTTTGATCGACAAATCATTTCAGGCTTGGACTATTCCGCGGTTTGGGAAAGCCGGGATGATACCAATGCCGGCAAGACAACGAAACCGTACTTTCCCAATTTGCCGGGCGATGAGCATTATGATCCGAACAAGCCGTTGTATGACTATTTCAAAACCAACCCGCGGTTTGAAGTTGGACGAAGCGCGGATACGGGCAAAGTGGTCTGGACCAGCAACTTTAGAGACGTCGGTGGGCGCGGTGACACTAATGTGGTGGCCGGTGTGACGCCGATCTACGACACGAATGGCAAGTTCATTGGCATTGCCGGAGTTGATCTGCAGTTTGGCCAGATTGGAAATTACGTGGGGGCGGTGAGACCAACACCCAATAGTTATGCGTTGTTGATCGACCAACATGGAAAGGTCCTCGCCTATCCCGGTCCTGCTCAATTGAATATACTTGACAAAGAGATCGATCAATTTGCTCAAGAGCAGAAAAGCCCTGACTTTCGTCAATTGGGTCAACAGATGATTGCCGGAAAATCGGGCGTGAGCGAGTTGCTTAATCCCTTAACGGGCTTAGACTCGTTTGCCGCCTATCATCCCATCGAGGCGACCGGTTGGTCAATCGCAGTACTCATCCCTCGCGCAGATGTTATCAGCAATGTCAATCAAATGGGCGCTGGCATCTTGATACTCACACTGGCTACGTTGGGTGCGTTTGGCTTGATCGGATTGTTCTTGAGCGAAACCGTCGTGCGCCCGCTCATCCACTTGACCAGGACCGCTACCGCCATCAGCGGCGGCGACCTGCGGCAGGTCGCCGTCGTCGAACGCAACGATGAAATTGGCAGCTTGGCATTAACCTTGAACAGCATCACCAGCCGGTTAAGCGATTTGATCGATTCGCTGGAGATCCGCGTCGAGCTGCGCACGGCACAAGTGCAGGCCAGCGCAGATGTCGGCCAGGCCGCCACTTCCGTGTTGGATGCTGATCAACTACTGAAAACAGTAGTCAATCTCATTACAGATCGGTTTGGCTTTTACTACGCAGCCGCATTTACCATTGACGGTACTCGCCGCTGGGCGGTCTTAGCTCAAGCGACCGGCGAAGGTGGGTCTAAGCTCAAAGAGCGCGGACACAAGCTGGAGATCGGTGGCCGATCGATGGTTGGCACATGTATAGCTGAGCGTCAGCCGAAAATTGCGCTCGATGTTGGCGCAGAAGCCGTGCGCTTTGCCAATCCGTTGTTACCGGATACCCGATCGGAGATCGCCCTGCCCTTGATCCTTGGCGATCGCGTGTTGGGCGCGCTGGACGTTCAATCCACCCAAGCGGCGGCATTCGATGAAACGATCACGCCCGTCCTGCAGTCGATGGCCGACCAAGTTGCCGTCGCGCTCAATAACGCCGAACAGTATCGGCGCGAACAAGCCCGCGCTCAACAAACGGCCGCTTTGTTGGAAGCAACGCTTGAACTAACCGGCGAAGCGGATCAAGCTTCGCTAGCCGATCGCATCGTGCATCTTGCGACACGAATACTAAATGCGGACGGCGCAGGCCTGTGGCTGATCAACGACACGACGCTCGAATTGAAAACACTGTTAAGCGCCACCGAGCGATCACTGTCCGCTGAGCCTGTGCTGCAATCCGGCGATCGAATAGCACAACGGGTGTATGCCGGCGGACAAATCGTACGGGTCGACAATTATATAGATTGGCTGGGCTTAAATGACAATCTTATGGCCGCCGGCCTTTTTCAAGCAGCGATCGGCGTGCCATTGTTCTGGCAAAATCAAATCAAAGGTGTGCTGGTCATCACCCAGTCTGATCCCAACCGGCGATTTAACGAAAATGACGAGAGCGCGGCTCAACTCTTGGCAACCCAGGCGGCCGCGGCGTTAACGAACTTGGAGCTGCTTCAACAACAAGAGCAAACTTTGAATGAACTAAACCGCATCAACCGCCGCCTGACCGGCGAGGCCTGGCAATCGCATTTGCGCGGACAACCGATCGTTTATGAAGCGAAGCGCAGCGGGGCACAGCTGATTGAACCTGCGCTGTCACTGCAAATTCCGATTGCGCTGCGTGGACAAGCCATCGGCACCATCACGCTCGAAGATGATGACGACCAGCGCACACTCACCGACGACGAGCGCAACCTTATTCATGGCCTCGCTCAACAAATGACACTGGCTCTAGAGAATCAACGCTTGACCGAAGTCGCCCAGCTAGCCGCCCAGCGCGATCGCGCGATTGCCGAAGCCGCCGATAAGATCCATCGACCCACCGATCTGGACGCGGTACTACAAGTGGCCATCGAAGAAATTAGCCGCATCGTCGGCACGCCGGATGTGCGCATTCGGCTGGGTGTTGATGCACCAGCAGGTGATGGCAACGGGAGGCATAACGATCATGCGTAACCTGCTCACTCGATGGCTAAGCACAGAGACGCGCCGATATGTTGCCATCGGCGCAGCTTTTGGTTTGGTGTTTCCGCTAATCGCTACTCTGGTCACCCTGATAACCCGCCAACTGCCGATCAGTTTGAGTAATATGTGGGTCGTTCAAACCACCGACCCCTTATTATGGATCATCGATACCGCGCCTGTCTTCTTGGGCGGGTTTTCAGGTCTAGCTGGCCGTCGGCAAGAGGCTCTACAGTCAACTTATCAACGCCTGCGCGAGGTGACAAACGCGCTTGAAAAACAGGAGCAGCGACAAGCCGATGAATTAGTGAGACAAGCAGCTCAACTGAAAGCCAGCGCCGATGTCGGCCGCGCGGCGGCTTCGATACTCGATCGTGAACAGCTGTTGATCAAGGTAACCGATCTGATCGCTGAACGATTTGGTTTTTATTATGCGGCAGTCTTTCTGCTGGATGAAAGCGGCCAGAACGCGGTCTTGCATGCGGCCACTGGTGAAGCCGGCCGCATCCTCAAAGAGCGCGGCCATAAGTTGGCTGTGGATAACGCCTCTATGGTCGGGACAGCGATCACCACGCGCAAACCGCGTATCGCTTTGGATGTCGGTAAAGAGCGCGTCCGCTTCGCCAATCCGTTGCTGCCTAATACTCGATCAGAAATTGCCCTACCGTTGGTGGTAGGCGATCGCGCCTTTGGGGCTTTAGACGTGCAATCAACCCAAGAAGCCGCATTCGATGATGCCAGTGCGGCGGCATTGCAATCGATGGCCGATCAAATTGCCGTCGCACTCAACACGGCCACATCATTCAGTCAGGCACGAACTGAGGCCCAACGCGCCAAGCAAATTGCTACACTGTTAGGCAGCACACTGGAATTGACCCTGCAAAGCGATCGGCAGACGTTGTATGAACGCATCGTTCGAATTGGGATGGATTTGGTTAATGCCGACGGCGCGGGTCTAGCGCTGCCCGTCTCAGACACCGAACTCGAAATGAAAGCTTCGGTCGATGTCGGGCCTAATCCGCAGCTAATGATTGGCCGCCGGTTGAAAGTAAATGAAGGCATGTCCGGCCAAGTCTTCACCACAAAACAAACACTGCGCATTGATGACTATTTAACTTGGAGCGGTCGCTCAGCGGCTTTCACCGACGCGCCCTATCATGCCATTTTAGGCGTGCCCCTCGTCTGGCAGGCGCG
>JBGQGR010000279.1:0-4937 GCA_041497495.1 Anaerolineae bacterium
ATATAACTTGGCTTGACTGCCATCGCCAAATGAAAAGATCACGATCCCGTTAGGGATTTGAGACGCGTGCGCCAGATAATTGTTGGCGAGGCTGCTGCTCACGCCGCCGGAGTTGTCGTCGACAAAATCGATCATGAGCATTTCAAACTGAGCGAGCAGCTTCAAACCAAGGCTGGCTTCTTGAATAACCGCCTGGGCTTGATCGCGGCTGACCGGTTCCGATCGATCGTCGACGATGACCGCGACCTTGAATGAACCGATCGGCGCGACAGTGGGCTGGATCGCGGTTGGAAGGCTGATCGGCGTTGAAGTATTGGTAGGATGAACTGGCGCGGCCGTTGGGGCCGAAGAAGCGATCGGGCGTGGAATAGGCGTCATTGAAGCGGGTGAGCCCAGTGTGCACGCCAGCAGTATGACAATCACGAATAACCATCGACGCATAGCGATCTTCTCCAATCGTTTGGATCAGCCGTTCGCCGGATCGATCTACTGCCCCAACGCATCCGCCTTCTTCAACTCATCGTAAGCCCGCGCAGCGACAATCGCCGCCACATCGACGTTGCGGCGCATGTCGCTGAATTCATCTTTGCCGATCTTGTCCCCGCCCGCATCGCACACTTCTTTGGCGCGATACAGTTTGTTCTGAAAGTAAGCGATTGAGGCTTCGTACGCGCCGTACTGCGCGACCCACGCGGCAGGTTTGTCCGTCTTGTCCAAGATCACTTTGGTGATAATCGTTTGATACTGCGGCCCGAACTGCTGACAGAAATTTGCATCGAGGTTCAGCTGCGCGCCATCTAACAACCCCCCGACGCCGTGCATGCGCTCGATCGTCTGCAAGAGCAGATCAGATAACGCCATCTTTTGTGGAACAGGCGTTGCCGCAGGTTTCGGCGGGCTTTGAACAAGCGTAGTCGCTACCGGCGGCAGTAGATCGATCGCGTGTCCCAGCGGGCCGAGCGCATCGCCAGCCGATTTTTGCCCGACCAAAATATCCAGCTTATCGATGATGCCGCCGCCTTGCAGACATACCCTGCGCACTTTGTAGGCAGACTCATTGATCGTGTCGACACCCTGCCGATAAAGTGCATAGGCAGTTTGTGTGTCGGTCGATTGCTGGCTCACATCATACGCTGGTGCAGCGGCGATGGCATCATATCGAGCGAGCGAGGTGTCACAACTGCCAGTGATACCGGCCAAGACATTATTCAATTCACCTAGCAAAACTTGCACATTGTTGAAAGTCATCTTTACTGCCACATTGAGTGGTGAACCGGGCGGTATAGCTGCCGTATTGAGAGCGGATTGTGTTTGATTGGCAACAGTTGCCTTCGGTGTAACCGATGGCTTGGCTGTAGCCGCCACTTTAATTGATGTGCTGGTGGCCGGTGGAGTAGGTGGTGCTGTTGGTACTGATGTCGATGTAGCGGTAGGGATAAGGGTAGCCGTGGAAGTTGAGGTTGCCGTTGGCGGCACTGGCGTATCAGTCGGCACATCAGTTGGCGGGATCGATGTCGTCGTCGGCTCAACCGTCGGCGTCGGCGTCGAACACCCCGCGATGACCATACTCAATCTCACTAGCCAAATCACTAATGATCGAACTGCGAATGTCATCACGTTAAGCTCCTTGTGAGTATTGATTGATTTCACGCTTGAATTCTCAGTGCATATGATTGATCTCCCTTTGCCTTAATGCTTAATCAACCTAATCCATTTCACAGTAAATTAAGCGGGGACAAACTTCAACT
The DNA here is from genome assembly GCA_041497495.1 of Anaerolineae bacterium. Classification (GTDB taxonomy): domain Bacteria; phylum Chloroflexota; class Anaerolineae; order Fen-1058; family Fen-1058; genus JBGQGR01. Next base: position 1,749 of record JBGQGR010000279.1, read on the forward strand.
GATGATTGTCAACCTCTACGCTGATCTTCGTCTCCACCGCCGGATTCTTCTCCAGCAGAAAATCGGCTAACGGCTCACGGATAAACTTCTGGATTATACGCCGCAGCGGACGCGCGCCCCATTCGGGATGATCGTTTTGATCGATTAGCCATGCTCGAGCAGCAGCGGTCACCTCGATTTGCAGGCCGCGCTCGCTCGCCAATTTCGTTTCCTTCTTCAACAACAAATCCAATATTTGGCGCAGCGCCTCGATCGACAAGGCGTTGAACATGATGATCTCATCCAAGCGGTTCAGGAACTCCGGCCGGAACGATCGCTTGACCAAGTCCAGTGCCAGATCGCGCGCTCGATCGCCCAGCGATCGATCAGCTAGAAATTCCGAGCCGAGGTTGCTGGTTAAAATGATCACCGCATCGGAAAACTTTGCCACGCGTCCCTGCCCGTCCGTCAAACGGCCTTCATCCATCATTTGCAGCAGCACATCCAAAATCCGCGGATGCGCTTTCTCACATTCGTCGAACAGCACCACGCAGTACGGCGTCTGCCGTACGCGATCGGTGAGTTGGCCGCCGCCTTCATAACCCACATAGCCCGGCGCCGCGCCGATCAAGCGATTGAGCGAATCTTCTTGTTGATACTCCGTCATATCGAGCGTGATTAAATTATCTTCACTGCCAAACATGAATTCGGCCAGGGCTTTTGCCAATTCTGTTTTGCCCACGCCCGTCGGACCGAGAAATAGAAATGAACCGATGGGGCGTTTGGGATCTTTGAGGCCGACGCGCGCAGTCTTGACCGCACGGCTGACCGCCAGCACCGCTTCATTTTGTCCGATAATACGCGCTTTTATAAATTCATTCATCGCCGCATATTTTGTGCGCTCATCTTGGCCGAGCTTGTTCGCGGGAATACCGGTCATCTGACTCAACGCCAGCATTACATCATCCGGATCGACCGTTGCATCCGGCACGGCGTCTGATTTGTAGGCCAAGTCTGTTTGCTTGGACATGCGCACCAATGCGCACGATCGATGCAGCAGTTGAATCGCCGAGCCGGGCAGCGCGTCGGCGGCTAAATAGCGTGAAGCCATCACGGCGATCGTCGATGGTGATCCGGCGGCGATCTTCAACGCATACTCACTTTCGATCTGCGGCTTAATCGAATTCAAGATCGCGGTGGACTCCTCGATCGATCCCGGCGGCACCCGCAAGACCTGCACCGCCTTCAAATCTTTCAGCGTCTCGTTATAGTCGTTCTCCGTTGCGGTGCCGATCACGATCGGGTCTCGATCGAGAAACGCTTTCTGCACGATCTTCTCGACTTGCGGATTCACTCCGCGCCCGATAAAACGGCTGACATTCGGTAAGAACAAAATGCCACTCGAGGCTTGCTTCACGCCCGATCGCAGCGCGTCGATCGGATTGTCCAGCACCGCCGGCTCGTTAATCTCGATCAGTGACTTGATCCCGATCGGTCCCTTGCTCTCGGCGATCAGCAGCGCCAGACTATACGCGATCGATCGACGCCCGCTGCCCTGCGCGCCGATCAGCAGCACGTGTCGCGTGCCGCTCAGCGAAAGCAAACTCATCAACTCGCGCAGCAGATTTTCCCGAAAATACATGGGAGTGATCTCACCTGATCGGGCTTCAGCCACCCAATCGCGTGTCGTCATTCGGCGGGCCAGCGATCGATCTGATAAGTAACTCGTCAACGCTGTCGGCGTGATGCCGCGCGCCTGCAGCAAACCGGCAGTGCTCACGCCGCGCTGCGACAATGCGCTCAACAAATGCTCGCTGCCGATCCACACTTCATCGGCCGCCTGCGCGATCGACAACGCCTCATCGATCGACTGCAGCATCTCATCGGATAGCTGCACTTTGCCGCCGTTGTCCAACACGAACACAAAATCAGCCGCGCGGCCATCGCGCAACTTCGCTTGAGCCTCCGTGTCTCGATCGAGATCGTCGATCTTGAAGCCGCGCTCGATCGCGATCTTATCGAGAATGCGCCGCGCCGACGTATCCGGCGTGCGGATCAAGCCCAGCAGCACGATCTCCGGCGTCAGCACCCGCTTGCCGATCGAGGTCATGATCTTCGCCGAAGCGTTGAGAATCAATGAAGCATGTTTGGAAAGAAGATTTGGATTGAGAGTGCCCATAGGTAGTTGATCAGGGAGCAGGGATTAGGGATCAGGAACTGCTGTAAGAGTAACATGAAATGCGATAAGGTTCAAAGTTGAACATTACCCACTTCCCTCTCTTTACGATGTATTTGTTTTCCATCGTAAAGAGAGGGCAAGAAGTGAGGCAACAAAAAGGCCGAAGATCGAAACATCGATCCTCGGCCTTCACATTAAAAATTAGAAATCGAAAGTCGGAGATTCCTTAGCCCTTCTTGACCGTAATCGTCCCGTTCTTCACGCGGATCACAATGCCGAACAGCGGCGACGCACCCAGCGTGCCTTTCACCGAACTGGGCGACGTGTCCCCTTGGAAAGTAAAATCGCTGGCCAGCGTGCCATTCGAAGTCAACGCATCGATGCCGAATTGTATATCGCCCGGCAGCGTCAGGCTCGCATTGCCGTTGCCCACATCCAATCGATTGGCCGCGCTGTTTTTATCCAGCGATCCGCTGAACGACACATTCCCATTTGACGATGAAGCGCGCAGACTGGTCATCAACTTTCCACTCAACGTCACATTACCGTTGACGGTGCCCACCACCAGATCATTCTTGTCCGCATTCGTCACTGCAATGTCGCCGCTGGTCGCGCGCGCCGTCACGCCGCCGGTTACGCCATCGATGGTGACTTTGCCGTTGTCGACAGAAGCCACCACCGTCGATCCGGCCGGCACCGTCACAATGAACGATGCGGTTGAATTCGACGGAATCACACCGCGATGCGTCGCCGTCAAATTGATCTTGCCGGCCGTCTGCGTCAGTGACAACTGAATGTTATCCAGATCAGTCTTGGCCACCGCATCCGTGTCGCCGCCGCCATGCTTGATGACTTGCACCTTCACTTCACCGCTGCCGCCGGCATTAACTTGAATGTTGCCCGCATACGTGGTAATCGTCACCGTCACAGCGCCGTTCACCGCAAATGATTGCGACACATTCGAATCGGCCACGCCGCTGGTGGACGTGCCTTGACTGCCACCACACGCTGGTAAGACCAGCGCCATCACC
>JBGQGR010000280.1:0-4924 GCA_041497495.1 Anaerolineae bacterium
CGAGGCCGGGCAATGGGCGTTTGAATGCGACACGAATGTTGTCCAGAGTAAGTTGGTGATTGATCATGATTTGAATTGGACACGGATTACACGGACACTTGCACCGCGCTGCGGATGCAGTGCAGGTGTGAACACGGATTTATTTTCTTATCGGTTTAATCCATGTTCATCCGTGTCAAAATATCACTTGCGATGAAAACGAGTCTAAGTCTCGAAGATATTCGTGCCGCCTTCAAGCGACCGCTGCCTGGCCTCGAAGCACAGATCAAACTCGCGCCCGAAATTCGCATCAAGGAACTTCGCTCGCCGCAGCCGGCGAATGCAAGACCTGCGGGCGTGCTGATTCTGTTGTATCCGCATCAAGGTCAATGGCACTTCCCCTTGATCCATCGCACGTCCAACGGCCACGATCGGCACAGCGATCAAATATCACTACCGGGCGGATCTCAAGAAGCAAACGAGTCGATCCAACGCACAGCGCTGCGCGAAGCGGAAGAAGAGATCGGCGTGACACGCGATCAGATCAATATCGCTGGTACGCTCTCGACGATTTATATTCCGCCCAGCAACTTTTTAGTGACGCCAACTGTGGGCTATGTTGATCGTCGCCCCGATTTTCATTCCGACACGAACGAGGTTGCAGAATTGATCGAAGTGCCGCTCGCAACTTTATTGGATCCCGGATCGATCCGGCGCGAGGAATGGGAACTGCGCGGGATGAAAGTCGAAGTGCCGTTCTATCAGATCGGCGCGCATAAAGTGTGGGGCGCTACGGCGATGATCCTCAGCGAGTTCAGCATATTGCTATCGTAGAGACGTTCCGCCGGAACGTCTCGATTTTTTCTGGTCCTTCATCACCTTCTCAAAGATCGGCTGCAGCACCGTCATCATCTTCGCTAATTGACCTGCAACGTGATCCAAGTAGGCCTCATCGAACGTGTCCAGCTCGATCGTTTCATAGACTTTCGTCCAACCCTTGTCCCACACCTCCGCTTCGATCTGATCCCCCAGTTCGATCTTAATCTCGAAGAGATGCTTCATAAAACCTTCCAGCAGCCAAGCATTCGTCTCGCTCGTGCGGCTCTCGAAGTGTAAGCCGATCTCCAGCACGCCGCGCCGCTCACCGTGCGTGACCACTTCATAATGCAATAACGGATCGGTGTAGGAAAACTGCACCAACCACGGACGAAGATAGATTTTGAAGGCCTGTAACTTCCTGGGGAGTTTCGGGCGCGTAGCTGCTGGCAGCGCGCGCATGAAGTCGCTCGATCGCATCCTCATCGCCGCAGCGTTGCCACCAAGCGTTTGGGGTTGAGCAGCAGATCGATCGCGTCGATCACGTTCAGCGTCACAATGTCTGCCCCGGCTACTGCCTCACTCGACGCACCCTCGCGGCCAATAACCGCAATTCCGATCGCGGCCGCTTTCAACATCTCCACATCATTCGCGCCGTTGCCAATCGCCACCGCATTGAATGCACCGAGCCGCCATACGTAATTCGCCTTCTGCTGCCGTTCATTGCCAGGCAACAATCGATCAGCGCTGAACTTCAACCGCTGGTCGATCTCCGTTTGACGTCCGTGGGTGTCAGCTGTGATCAATCGGACTTCCAGTTTGCCGCGCAGCTGCGCAATGCGCGCCTCGACGCCCTCGATCAAATTGCCATCGAGCGCCAGCGTGCCATTCACATCGAACACGGCATAGTGAAGTTGTATCAGCCCTCGACCGGGAATTTGCAGATCGATCATAGTCAAGCCTGTGTGTTAGATAATCCCATTATAGATGAAACTTGCTTGATCGGGCAAATCGCTTCTCGTTTTGCCCACTTTCTGCTTGGGAAATCAGAAAATTTATGACTATCCTTTAATTGACGAAACAAATTAACTTATAACATAATAAAGTAGGTTCACGTTGAAAATATGTTCGGCTTTGTATTGACACCGAACGCTTGTTCGTGTATAATCCGCCTAGAGTTTGGGAAATCATTGGGATAACTTTGGGTTATCCAAAACGAGATCGAGGAGCAGTATATGGAGATTTTATCAACCCGACAGCAAGCCATCTTAGATTTCATTCGATCGTTTTCAAGTTCAAGCAAATACCCGCCGACGATCCGTGAGATCGGCAAGGCGGTCAGTATCTCGTCAACCTCCGTCGTGAATTACAACCTCAACATCTTGGAGCGCAAAGGACTGATCGAGCGTGATCGTGATGTATCACGCGGCATCAAACTCGTCGGCGAAGCGGCCGCCGAATCAATCAACACCATGCGTGTGCCCGTGCTGGGCCGCATCGCCGCCGGCCAGCCGATTCCGGTGCCCGGCTCGAACTTTGCGATCTTGGGCGACGAAATGATCGAGATTACACGCGAATTGCTGCCCACCGAATCCAAAGACATTTACGCCCTGCAAGTGCGTGGCGACTCGATGGTCGACGCCATGATCGGCGATGGCGACATTGTCGTGATGCAGCATCGGCAGCGCGCCGACAACGGCGACCTCGTCGCTGTTTGGATCAAAGACAAAGAGGCAACTACGCTCAAGCGCTTTTATCTTGAGAAGGGCCGCGTTCGATTGCAACCCGCCAATCCAACGATGGGTCCCATCTATGAAGACCCCAAGAACGTCGAAGTTCAAGGCAAAGTCGTGCTAGTCATTCGACGTCCGAACTAAACCCGATTTAACTGCCTCAGTTTTTCAGGTTTTTCCCACGCCCGATCGGTTTCCAGCCGATCGGGCGTTTTGCTTATTTTTAAGGATCTGCCTCTTGACAATAGAACAATAGTTCTATATAATACCAACCAATAGAACGAGCGTTCTAAAACTCCACATGACACCCAAACCTCAAAACGCTCGGAAAGGATATCGATCATGAAACACATTAGTCCCAAGCAGCAAGCCATGTTGGCGTTCATCGAGGAGTTCGTCACCGAACATGGCTACCCGCCGACTTACGAAGAGATTCGTGTCGGCATGAAGTTATCGACCAAGTCACTGGTTGATTATCACCTGACCGCGCTGGAAGAAGCGGGCAAAATCCAACGCGATCCAGCCACACCCCGCGGCTTGCGCTTGCCAAATGCGAACACTTATAGCGTTCCATTCATTGGTGTAATTGGCGCGAGTCTGCCCACCACCACCTTCACCGACGTGGCCGCCGAAGCCTTGACCTTGACACGCGACATTGTGCCGGAACAGGACGGCTTGTTCGCGTTGAAGGTGCGCGGCACATCAATGATCGATGCGATGGTCAATGATGGCGATGTGGTTGTCATGAAGCGTCAATCGATCGCGAAAGATGGCGATATGGTGGCCGCCCGCTTGATCGATCGTGACGAGATGACACTGAAATATTTTTATCGTGAGCCGGGTCGCGTGCGATTGCAGCCCGCGAATCCGAGGTTGGGACCGATCTATACGCACCCTGCGAATATTGAAATTCAAGGACGCGTTGTCGCCGTGATTCGACAAGTCCATTGAATCTTTATTGGGAAACATTTAGAGGTGAACTATGCAGCGACGGGAACTGGAATTCCAAGCGGATCTAATCGAGATGGTGCTGCACGACTATAAAGCACCGGCGCGCGTAACCGGCGGCAACGTCACGCCGCGTTGGATCCAGTTCCTGCTGCAGACCGCACCCGGTATCAAAGTCAATCGCGTCGAGTCGCTGTCGCGCGAAATTGCGATGGCACTCGGCGCAACTAGCGCGCGCGTGACGGCTCAAGGCGGCGCAGTTCGTGTGGAAGTGCCCCGCTCTGATCCACAACCGGTGAAGTTGCTGCCGCTGTGCTCGCGTTTGCCGCAGATTCCCTTCGGCACCGCATTGCTCGGCTTAGCCGATGATGGCGCGCCGTTGTTGCTGCGCCTCCCCTCGCCCGATGTGGCGCATGTGCTGATCGCGGGCACGACCGGCTCAGGCAAGACGGCGTTGGTGCAATCGATGATCGCCTCACTCGCTTTGACCCACCGTCGATCGCAAATGCAGTTTGTGTTGATCGATCCGAAGGGACGCGCGTTTGAAGGCTTGAACACTCTGCCGCATTTGCTGAAACCGATCGTGTCCCAAATCGATCAAGTGGTAGAAACATTGAATGAGATGGTTGCTTTGATGGAGACGCGCGATCGATCGCGGGCGACCGATCCAAGGATTGTGATCGTGCTGGACGAGTTAGCCGATTTGGTGCAGACCGGCGGCAGTCAAGTGATCGAAAGTTTAGGCCGCTTGGTTCAGCGCGGACGCGAAGCGGGCATTCACATCATCGGCGCGACGCAGAAACCATCGAGCGCGATCTTGGGTCCGTTAGTCAAAGCAAATTTTCCGGTGAGGCTGGTCGGTCGAGTGGTCAGCAGCGAAGATGCGAGAGTCGCGGCGGGCATCGGCGGGACGGGCGCGGAGCGCTTGACGGGACATGGCGACTTTGTCGCGGTGGCCGGGCCGGGTGTCACTCGTTTCCAGGCCGCCTATATTTCGCCGAATGACATGGCGAGCGTCGCGCGTCGATTGGCATCCGGTGAACGCGGACCTGAGATCACGCGATCGGCTGAAACAGCAAACCGCCCTTCGTTCCGATCGACGATCAACATGGATGAGCCGCCGTTGATGCAGGCAATGCGGGCGATTAGAAGGGTGAAGTAATCAGTTAATCAGGGATTAGTTGATCAGGGATCAGGAATTGATCGTTGAGATGAGATCAAACATTGGATGTCAGAAAGATTGATGGGACGAAGTTGATGAGAAGAAGTAACTTTTTGAATAGAGGTCGAGATTGCCACGCCGCCCCGAAGGCCCTGCTCGATGTGTGCAGAGTCGGCGGCTCGCAATGACGGTTAAGTGATATGAACAAAGCAGCGATGATTGTAGGGGTGGGTTTCATAGGGTTCTTCGTCGTGCTGGCGGGCTTCATCGGCAGCCGATTAAACGA
>JBGQGR010000281.1:0-4894 GCA_041497495.1 Anaerolineae bacterium
AAGTGCTGCCTTGATTAGCGCTGCGATAAAAGCCACCGGAGGTCGCGGCATAAATTAGCGTCTGGGTTAGTGGATTGACAATCAAAGTCTTGATCGAGCGATAGTCCAGGCCGTTGTTGATCGGCGTCCATTGATTGCCGCCATCGCTACTCCGAAATAATTGCGAGTCTGTTCCGGCATACATCGTCGTCGGAGTCAGCGGCGTAATGGCAATGGCTTGAACATCGCCGGCTTCCGGCCCATAACTCACCCATACCCCGGATTGTGTCGGCGTGATCGATGTTGAGGCTTTAAGCGTGATCGCGGTTTCCGGTTCAACCGATCGGCTAGTGTTGGCTCCGGCGGATGTGATCGCAAACGCAACAGTTAATGTTACGATTAAGCTGATTGATACCGTTATGAGCGTTCGAGCTTTCATGTGATTGCTCCTTGATTTACAGGCCGATTGTTGCCAACGCTTTCGCCACACTGTCCGGCGCTTTGATTTTATACTGCACATCGATCAATTTGCCCTGCTCGTCGATCACGAAGTGGCTGCGGATGATGCCCATATGTGTTTTACCGGAGGAGGACGTTCTTTCAGCCCAAACGCCATATCGATCCGCAATTTTGTGATCTTGATCGACCAACAGCGTAAACGGCAAATTAAATTTCGTCTTGAACCTTTGATGTGAAGCCGCATCGTCCGGGCTGACGCCCAGCACGATTGCATTCTTCTTTTCGATCTGCAAATAGCGGTCGCGGAAACCGCAGGCTTGGGTTGTGCAGCCGGGTGTATCGTCTTCGGGATAGAAATACAGAATTACTCGCTTGCCGCGATAGTCGGACAACTTCACCTTGCTGCCTTTGTCGGTGACTAATTCAAACTCGGGTGCCATATCGCCAACTTTTAATTCGACAGTGCTCATGGTATTTGCATCCTTGGTGTGAGATTGTATTAAGTGTAACCGATTTTGTCCGAGTTGGCTAACCTATAACCTGAATGGCCTCGCATCTTTATGAGATGTGAGGCCATTCTTTAACCTTTGCCGGTTGTCGCTCATAAACTCAAGCACGGGAATACTCCGTGACGCACCGTCGATCGTCATGTTTTCACCTGCTGAGTGCCCGTTCCTCTTCGTGTGGCAGGTTTAGTTCCAGTTCGATCTCATCGCGCAGCGGAATGCCGTGCTCGCCGATCAGTGGAATCTCCGGTTTGATCTGGCGTGATCGTTCGATCGCGCTACGATGCACGGCCACTAACTCAAAGCCGCGCTTTTGATAAAACCGCAGCGCAGTCACATTATCGTTCGTGGTGATCGACCCCATTTGTTTGCAACCCGATTGTTTGGCGCTGGCTTTAGCGGCCTCAATCAATGCGGTGCCGATTCCATTGCCCGGCATGAGGCTATCTAGCGTCACAATTTCGCATCGAGTATCCTGGAGGTGATAAGTGATTAACCCGATCGGTTGATCTCGCTCGACGGTACGCACTGCGTGCTTTATGGTTGTGAGGTCGAAAGGCCTCCCAACCATTACCGCATGTGTCGCGACGAAGCCGTCGAGTTCGTGCGGCCGATAGACCACGCCATGCACCACAACGATCTCCGCGCCCCAGCGATCGATGATGAACTGTTTGATCCAGTCTCGATCGAAGTCGGTGATTGGGCGAGTGCTGAAATCAACCATAAGTCGTTCGCTTGTCATTTCGAATGCAGTGAGAAATCTCTCCACCGATCGGCAATACAGTTTATGCTCGTAGAGATTTCTCGGCCGGCGGCCTCGAAATGACAGATCAATTGCGAATCAACGCTCTAATCTGTCCCACATCCATCCGCTGATAATACGCGCGCCAAGCGGCGGTCTCGGCCAGCAACACCTTCAACTCCGATTGAACCTCATCTGTTTCCAAAGAGTTTTGCCCATCGCCCGCCGCAATCAGGAGCTCGTTTTCGCCCCAATCGCTCACCTTGATTTGCCCCGCATCTTCCAGCCACTCGATGCCTTTGCGGGTGGTCGCTAACCGTTGACCGAGCGCCGCGGCCAATCTCGCCACTTCGACGCGTCCACCGCGTTGGGTGAGATCGTGCTTCAACAATCCCGCCAGCCGCTTGAGAAAGGGTTCGAGTCGATCTTCGCTGGCCTCGACGGCGCACAAGAAAACTTTCTGTGGCTGCACCCGCTCGATCGCGTAACTCAGTTCGCGCCAGCCGCACGGTGGTGACCAGACGATTAGCGCCTCGGCTTCGATCAAATCGTAGCGCCGCACAAGCGGGAAGGGCGCTGCGTGAACGCCGTCTGACCAGATCGCATATTCTAGCGAAGATTTAAGGAGATCACCAAATTGTTCTAATAAAACCTTCGCAGGGTTTTTTTCGCCACGCCAATCGATAATCTCCACTTCGATCTTGGGCGTGGTGACTTCAATGACCTGCGTTTCTGCAGCCTGGAAGTCGATCCACTCGATCGATAAGTTCGGCTCGCCGCGAAAATCGGTCGGCTTAATCGAGTACGCCACATCGAACTGGCCCTGCGGCAGATCGGCGTCTGCACCCCGCCACCAGATCATCGATCGAAGAGTGCCGCTCTCGTCGGACACCGTAACTTCGCGATGTTCGTTCTTGCGGCCAAACTTTCGATCGTGATGGAGTGTGACGCCGCATGTCGCTAGAGTGATCGCCGGGTTGCCTTCGCCGAAGGGGGCTAACCGATCGAGCTGTTGGGCCAGATCGATTGTGGCTTGATCCAAAGTAATCTCGGCGTCAATCGGCAGCGTGTTGGCGACGATCGATTTATCGCGAATCGATTCAACCGCGCGGGAGAGCGCGCTTCGAAAAATCGAAATGTTATCGACAGGCAGTGATAAGCCCGCCGCGCCGGGATGGCCGCCGAAGCCGGTAATGTATTCGGCACACAATTTGATCGCCGCGCTGATGTCTACCCCGGCGATCGATCGCGCCGAGCCGTGCGCGACGCCATTGCTGCCTTCAACCATCAAGATCGTTGGGCGCGCATATTGTTCGGCCAAGCGATTGGCGACCGGACCGATCACGCCGCTGTGCCAATGTTGATGACTAATAACCAGTGCGGCATAATCTAGCAAAGATGAATCTTTAGCAATCTCTTCCTGTGCCGCCGACGCAATTTGCTCCATCAACAATTTGCGTTGATTGTTCAGTCCCTCAATTTGCGAAGCCAGAATGCGCGCGCGCGTGAGATCGGTCGTGGTTAGCAGATCGACGGCGAGGCTGGCATCGCCCAAGCGTCCCAGCGCGTTCAAGCGCGGACCGAGACCAAAACCAATATGCTCCGCGGACAAATTGCGCGGATCGATCTTGGCGGAAGTCATCAATTCTTTCAGGCCAAGTCGATGTGTCGATCGCAGTTGATCGAGGCCGCGCTGCAACAAGTAGCGTGTGTCGGCGGATTGATGCGCCACATCGGCGACGATGCCGAGCGCAACCAGATCGAGATAGTCCTGTGCCCGATCGTCCTCACCCGCCAGATGCAGCACTTGCTGGGCCAGCTTAAACGCGACGCCGACGCCGGGCAATGAATGCAGCGGGTGATCGATCGGCAGCCGCTTGGGATTGATCAGTGCATCGGCGTTGGGTAATTCATCAGGCAGATCGTGATGATCGGATACGAGGACAGTCAAACCATTCCGTTTCGCGTGTGCGATCGCCGCATGTTCGGCGATGCCGGTATCGCAGGTGAGCAGGACGCTGATGTGCCGATCGATCAACCGGTTGAGCGGATCGATCTTGATGCCGTGCGATTCTTTCAGCCGATTGGGGATGTAGTAGATCGCGTTCGCACCAAGATCGCGCAATAATGAATAGAGCAGGGTGGTGGATGCTTGCCCGTCAGCGTCGAAGTCGCCCCAGACTGCGATCTTTTCGCCGCGCGTGATCGCTCGGTACAAACGATCGGCGGCCGCTTCAAGATCGGGCAGCTCGATCGGCGGGGCAGGCGTATATCGATCGGGATCAAGAAAAGCCAGCGCAGTTTCGATCGATCTCAGGCCGCGCCGTGTTAAAAGTTCCGCGACGATCGGCAGGCCGCCGATCGCGATCGCCAGATCGGGATCGATCGCGATTGGTTTTGGAAACACCCAGATTAATCTTTGATCGGTAGATTGATCGATCATTGATGATGCATAACGGGCAAAGGCTGCGGATCGAGAAAGCGCTGGCGATAGCGAATGATGCCGATGAACAGCGCGAATTGAATTAGCGTTACGATGATGGTGGTGAATTGATCGAAATACAGCACAAGCAAATTCACCGTAAGCAAATACAGCAGCAGACCGAAGTAGCCTAAGGCGATGCCGCGTTGATCGCGGCCGATCAACAAGAATAATGCCGCGCCGAGCAGCAGCAGACCGACCATGCCTTGCAGCGTCAAGCGCGTCGCGAACCAGATCAACCCGGCCGGATTATTGATCAGGTCGGTGGCGATAATTTCCTGACTAATCTGTTCCAGATAATTCGGCGCGGCGATCGCCAGCACGACCGGCGCTAAGGCGATCAACGATCCAACGCCAAAGACCCCTAGGCCAATCACTAAAATAATTTTGTGTACGGGCTGCTTAAAATATTTATCTTCGAAGACTTTAATCGACTTCGCTATTTTTTCCCAACGCGTGGGTTGATGTTCGACGAGTGTGATCTGATTGGATTGGAGTAAATCGAGTAGCGCTTGAGCCAACAGGGCTTGATCGGGATAATCATCTTTGGCGGCGACCACGCGCTCCAAGCGAACCTGGATGTTGGCCGTCTCGTACACATCCAAATCGTCGTCGACGGCTTCGCCGAGATTCTCAAAGGCGTGATACAACTCGCTGCGCGCATCGCTTGATTCGCGCCCGCGCACATGCAGATAGAACACAACGGTCAATAGGAAGAACGCATAG
>JBGQGR010000282.1:0-4881 GCA_041497495.1 Anaerolineae bacterium
AGACAAACTGCCTATTCCCAAGTCGCGCACTTCAGCCGAATATGTGGCGGTGTTGGCGTAACACACACATTGCGATCATAATCAGAGACCCGCAGAGTTTTCAAAACTCTGCGGGTCTCTTTATTGACGTTGAAGCAAATCTCGATCCGCCCGCCTCGGTCTTACCCTCACCTGATCAACTGTTGCTAATAACGGGGACCTACGAGCGATCAACTTACGCTGCTTTCTTTTTGCTGGTGCGGGGTTCGCGTTCACTCTTGCGTGTGCCGCCCGCGCGGACGCGGTCGGGAGCGTTTCAAAAGCATCCTCACCCAAATTGCAATGCTGGATGAAAGCCACGAGCAGGGCGAAATAGATGCAGACACCTATCAAGCGCCTCGTGCGGAGTTGATGCAGACGGCGTGGACGTTGATGCAGGCGGACGAAACGCCGTAAGCGCTGGTCGGCTTGGTTTGATTAACAAAGACTCCTGCCGCACGAAGCAAGCAACCTGTTGATCAAAAAAGACACGTCTTGGATTTAGTCCGAGACGTGCCTTCGCTTGTAGGCAACGCGCGTTGGTAAGTAAACTTCGTCACGCGGAAAGATCGAGTGGTTGCAAGTGATGCTCACCCCAATCACATTCAGATCGATCAACTGTATTTATTGTCGAGGATTTGGCTACAAGATCGCGTATTCACTGGTCAATAATCCGCGCAACCACTTATCTCTTTCATGCCAATAGTCTTGAAACTTTAGCACTGCATTCTCAAGTGAATCGACCGGTTGCCAATTGCCTGCTTCGATCTGGCCTCCTGTTGCTCCTTCCGCGCCCATTAGCCCAATTTCGCAATCGGTGTTGAGGCTGTTCGTCGCGATATAAAGATATGCTTCCGGCCAATGGCTTATGGTATTTTGTAGCTGTGCCTTTAGTTCGGGAGCGTGCGCGGTGATAATTGGCGGATCGACGGTGAAATCGAGCAGCGTAACAATGACGTGCATTATTCCACCGCCGGAACATTCGGCAACGATTTCAAAGGCTCGCCGCTTGAGATCGTGTTGATGGCCATCACCGAGCAGAAGCAAGTCTTCGAAGGCGCTGCGCATCCATTCTTCTGGAAGCCCAAACTCCGTATTCCAGACATCTACGAGAACGAAACGAATAAGCAAACGTTTGGCGCGTTCTTGGCTGCCTGCCTGTTCGCCACGAACGAAGATCAAATCCTGGCGGAAATGAGTCGGCTCGCTGGCGCGCAGATCAAAGGGCCGGGCCCGTCGGTGGCGAGCATCATCTACTTCCTGCATCCGACTCTCGTGTCACCCTCCAATACCGCGATCGTTAATGGCTTCAACGCGCTGTTTGGCGACAAAAAGAAACTGGGGTCGTGGGAAAGTTATCTGGCGATGCGTGAAGTGATCGTCCAAACCAATGCCGAAGTGCGCCAATCTCTATCCAATGATCTCGGCGCGTTTGCTGGACTGCTATACGAAATTGGCTCGGGTCGATTATTGGTTGACGGCAATGTTACGGAAGTGCTGAAGATCGAACAGGCCAAAGCCGAAAAGTCAGCACGTGCCAGGCACGCAGCGGTGCTGGCTGAACAATCCGAAGAATCGGAACATACGTAGATTCAATATCTATTGATCAAGATCGGACGCGCACTGAATTACGATGTCTATGTGGCGTGCAACGATCGCCATCGATCATATGAGGGTCAATCTTTTGCGCTGCTGACCATTCCCCAACTGCCGCCGCTGGGCTGGTCACCCGAAGTGATGGACACCGTCAGCCTGATCGATGTGATCTGGTTGAAGCCCGGCACCGGTGAGATTGTCAGTGCCTTTGAGGTGGAGAAGAGTACTTCAATTTACTCTAGTATTTTGCGCTTGGAAGATTTGGCCCGTTCGATCCCCGACTGTATCTGCAACTTCTATCTGGTCGCACCGGCTCAACGCGAAAAAGAAGTGATGGCGCAGCTGGCCCGGCCAGCCTTCCGCACTGATCTGAACGACATTCCTCTAGCCTTCATTCCGTTTAACGATCTATGCGATCACTGCGATGCACTGTGAAAGTTCGGCGAAGACCACACGATTCTCAAAAAGATTGCACGTCAGCCCGCCTCAATATAAATTTCTACCTTATTACGCTTGCGACTTGATCTTATACGCCGCAGTTATTGCCCCCGTTGGTCCCTGACTTCAACAAACCTCGCTCCCGCTCCTCCGTAGCGGGGGCAGGGGACGTGTGTTTGCCCGCATCGACAGATATCAAAGGAAGAATGGCGGAGGACCACCGCCCGCCCGATATGCAGTGTGAACTAGAGGAACACCGCAAAGAGCGTCAATGATCACAGCCTTCTCGTTTTGTGATAATATATCAGTATCTACTGATATGTTGATTTGATGGAGTGCTGCCATGTTAATGACCACTAAGGTTCGATCGGTTGACTTGCAAGCCAAACTGTTTCGCGGCTTCTCTGATCCGTCGCGGCTGTCTATTTTGGAAGCACTGCGTAACGGGCCGCTAACTGTGACCGAAATCGTTCAGGCGACTGATCTCTCCCAATCGAATGTCTCTAATCATCTGTGCTGTTTGCGTGATTGCGGCCTGGTGACGACCGAACAAGACGGACGATTCATCTACTACCATTTAAGCGATCCGCGCGTTGACCGGCTGTTGCACTTGGCTGATGAATTGCTGGCCGAGGTGGCGAAAGGCGTCTATCAGTGCGCGCGCTATAACTTGCCGAAGGAGTCCAGGCATGGCAGGAATTAAAACGCTCGAAATCCCTATCGCAGGCATGGACTGCGCCGAATGCACGCAGCACGTCCAACAGGCAATTGCTAAATTGACTGGCATCGAGTCGGTGGCTGTTTTGCTGGCGACGGAGAAAGCCATTATCCGGCTTGATCCCGATAAAGTCGGCCTGCCGGCTATTCGTAAAGCAGTTGCCAGCGCAGGCGATTACTCCGTACCTGAAACTGTTCCGTCGCCAGCGTTGAAGCCGATGGGCAACTTCAACCGTCAGCTGATCAGATTGTTGGCAATTGTTTTCAGCATCGTATTGTCGATCGTGGTGGTGGGTGAATGGCTAGGTTTGTTCAAATGGCTTGAGGAGCGGGTGCCATTCCCGATTGGTGTTCTGATTGTTGTGGTGGGCGGCTGGCCTATTTATCGCAATGTCATTCGTGCAACACTCAAACGGCAAGTGATCTCGCATACATTAATGACCATCGGCGTGATCGCCGCTTTAATCGTTGGCGAATGGGTCACCGCTACGATTGTCGTTATCTTTATGCGCGTGGGTGATTACGTCGAAAAATTCACCACCGAAAGCGCCCGCCGCGCCGTGAAAGAACTAACGGCCATCGCACCGCAGACTGCACGCGTGGAACGCGACGGTCTGGAAGTGGAGATACCCGTCAAGGAAGTGAAGATCGGCGAAACGGTGATTGTTCGTCCGGGCGAAAAAATTCCAGTCGACGGAGAAGTGGTGAGTGGTCAAGCCACGATCGATCAAGCGGCGATCACAGGCGAATCGATGCCGATTGAAGTGACGAGCGGGTCACCGGTGTTTGCTGCCACAATTGCCAAGTTGGGCAGCGTGCGGGTGAGAACCACGCGCATCGGAACGGATACAACTTTCGGGCGCATCGTCAAACTGGTTGAAGAAGCCGAGGCTAACCGCGCGGACGTGCAACGCTTTGCCGATAAATTCAGCGCCTATTATCTGCCGATTGTCACGGGCATCGCGGCGCTTACGTTTCTGATCAGCCGCAACCCGTTATCGACGGCGGCCGTCCTTGTAGTGGCCTGTTCTTGTTCCATCGCCTTAGCCACGCCCGTCGCCATGCTGGCGTCGATCGGCGGAAGTGCGAAACGCGGCTTGCTTATTAAAGGTGGAAAATATTTAGAGACACTTGCGCATGCCGATGTTGTGTTGGTCGATAAAACGGGCACGCTGACACTGGGTAGGCCACAAATTACCGATGTGATTCCGCTCAATGGTCTGCCCGCATTCGACATTCTCTCCCTCGCCGCTTCCGCCGAACGTTACTCCGAGCATCCGCTCGCTGAAGCAGTGCGCGCTGCGGCCCGCGCCCAAAACGCGCAACTCTACGAGCCGGAAAATTTTGAATCGATTCCCGGCCTGGGTATTCGTGCAACGGTGAATGGCAGTTTGGTAGCTGTCGGCAATCGTCGCTTGATTTCAACCGCAGACTCATGGCCCGTGGTTAAGCAGTTGGAAGAACAGGGCAAGACGCTTTTGTTCCTTTCGCGCGAAAACCAACTGGCCGGGATACTCGCCGCCTCGGATACCTTGCGTCCCGAAGTTCCGGCTGCCCTCGCTGAACTGCACGCGCTTGGCATCCAGCGCATCGAATTGCTCACCGGCGATAACGAACGCAGTGCGTCCGCGCTGGCTGCAAAACTTGGCGTCAAGTATCGCGCTAACCTTTTGCCTGAAAACAAGATTCAAATCGTGAAAGATTATCAAGCGCAAGGACATTTTGTCGTGATGATCGGAGATGGCGTCAATGACGCACCCGCGCTGGCGCAAGCCGATGTGGGCATCGCCATGGGCGCAGCGGGCACAGATATCGCCATTGAAGCTGCGCATATCGCGCTATTGCGCGAAGACTGGACGCTGGTGCCAGAGGTGATACGCCTGGCGCGGCGGACCATGCGCATCGTAAAAATGAACCTGGCTTTTACAGCTGTGTATAACGTCGTCGGCTTGACCTTAGCCGCATTCGGCATCTTACCGCCCGTATTGGCGGCCGCTGCTCAATCTTTGCCAGACGTGGGGATCCTCGCAAACTCAGCACGCTTGATACAGCACAAGGGAAGGGACTGATAACATGACAGCAAGTCATTCACATTCACATTTTGGCGATACC
>JBGQGR010000283.1:0-4879 GCA_041497495.1 Anaerolineae bacterium
ACCCGATGAGCGTTTTGAATGATTTTTCTGATTTTGAGCAGATATTCTTCGTAGGTGACGTAATCGGTGTATTCGGGGCGGGCATTGTAATAGGGTGGGGAAGTGAAAACCAAATTTACACTCCCTGTGGGAAGTTCCTGTAAAAGTTCTTCGCTATCACCTTGCGCGATTGTATTTCGCATGGACGATAAAACGTAAGTCCCATTTAGTTTTTTGGTTTTTACTTTGGAATGACCATTACGTCCCAGTAACCGAGATTCAAGAACTTCGGTATTAGTTGATTTATTTTCTATGATTAATGACGTATATGCGTCTATGACCACTTCGCCGATTCGGTCACGCGACTTTTTTCCCACTAAAGGCACACGCCAAATATGGTAACGGTCATCTACTTCTGGCAAGCCAAAGTCAATTGCGTTCTCCAGTTTTGCACGTTCAAGCCAGAAGGTGGCTACCTTTTTGGCTGATTTTACATCTAAAACATTATATTTTCTTTTGGCGGCAACTGTTGTCTTTGTTTGCATAGTAAGTCGATTTTACCATTTACGCCGCCGCGGGCTGGATGAAGTCCGCCTCAGCTGACTATCGGGGAGATTGCTCCGCTTGCAATGACGTGTGCTATTGAAGACTCTTCAAAAAATCCAACACGATGTCATTAAACTCAGCCGGTCGTTCCAGATTGAGATGATGCGCTGTGTTGGGAACGATAATCTTCTGCGCGCTCGGCACTTGAGTCGTTACAATGTCCGCAATATCTAGAATGTCTGGCACGTCTTGATCGCCGACGATGAACAAGGTGGGCACCTGAATCTCTGCCAAGTGATCGATCGCGGGCGGCTCCAAGGCTTGAAGGAAACTGTTATCGTCATCGGGCAGGTCGAACACTTCGGTCGTCATGGCGCGAACTTTCTCGCGCACCATCGGATCGATGTGGCTGTGCGCGCGATTCGGACCATCCGTCCACAATTGCAGCGATAGTTCGACGGCTTGGGCCTTGTCGCCTTTGTCGTATGCCGCATGGATCGCTTGATTCATCTGTTTGTTGATCTTAGACTGATTCTGATAGCCGCTCAAACCGGCCGCGACGGGAATCAAGGCCTCAACTTTATCGGGATAGGCCAGCGTGAAATCGATCGCGATTGAGCCGCCCATCGACAGCCCCATGACGATCGCGCGCTCAATGCCGAGTGAATCCAGCAGTAGTTTTAGATCGTCGTGATAGGAGAAAGATCGATCGGGTATAGAAGATTGGCCGAAGCCGCGCACATCGTAGCGCAGCACTTGATAGCCGTGATGCACGAAGTAATCGAACTGCTCATCCCACAGATGATGATTCACCAATCCGCCGTGAATCATGACCAGCGCGGGGCCTTGTCCATCCAATTCGAAATACAGTTTGCCGCCGTTAATATCCGCGAAGCCTGTTGCCACGTTGCCCTTTCGGAAATAATGTAGGTGTCACGAATTCAGTTTTGTTCGTTAAAATCTCATCTGCACCGATAAATCCTGTTGGAATGGCAACTTCTATACCTGTGTGCCCGAATAGACCGATGAACATGCCGGTCAGCATTCCAAGAAATGCTCCAAGTATGCTGCCGATTACGTACAAGAACAGTCTTGAACTCGTCATATCGAACGAGCGATGAAGAGAGGACAGATTCATTTCATTCATAATCTGACCGCTTTCTTTGAGGCGCTCTTCGTTTCTGATCCGTCGGCGACCATCTTGATTGCTCGAGCGCCGTTAACGCGCCGAGGATGATCGAGAAACCGATCAAGATCGCCCAACGGCTGATCAACTGATCGGGCGTGTGGGCATAATCGACAGTGAACGTGATCGGCAAGCGATCTTGATAGACGACTTCGCGCTGTATCTGCGCGCCGGTCAACGGATCGATCGTATCGATCGTGCGATGCACTTCGATCCGGCCTAGATCATTCAAGCGGGGCAGATCGACCGTGCTGCCCAGCGCTTCCACCGTCCAGCGCGTGATCGTGAAATAAGATAACGGTTTGGCCGCGCCCGGCAGATCGAAGATCACGCCGCCGAAAATAATCTGCACGAAGACGGCCAATAATACCACGTAGATCACCGTGTTGACACTGCTGACGATCGCGGAGATGAACAGGCCGAGCAAGATGCCGGCAATTGAAGCCAGCAGCAGCGTGATATAAATTTCCAGCGGCCCCGGCAATAAAATTCCAGCGAACGGAAATTGCACGCGGAATGCAAGCACGACGATCAGCGCCATGCATTGCAGCGCCGCGAAGCCGACCAGCACCGTGAGCTTCGAGGTGATATACGCGATCAGTCGCAAATTGATCATGCGCTCGCGGCGATAGATCGCGCGTTCACGCACGAGTTCGAACGAAGCGGCAAACAAGCCCACCAAGACGGCGGCCAATGCCAACATCATCAACACCGTCTGCGTTTGTCCGGCGATGGTGTACAGTCCCTTCTCCGAAACGATCTGCGCGATGCGATCGGCTGAATCTCCGACGAGCGCAGCAGGCTGCGCGATCGTCGCTAACAAAACGCCGACCAGTGGCATGACCGCCAGCAGCACCGTCAACAGCACTTTGTCGCGGACGACCAATTCAAAATAGCGTTGAATCAGAATCGAGAATTGTCGCCACGCATTGGCGCGGGGAGATTTGGAGATTGGAGATTGGAAGTTGGAGGTTGGATTGCGCGACTCGTCGTTGGCCGTTCGTCGCGTGGCCCCCGTAGCGTGAGCGGAGTGGGGTTGGTCGATCTGTGAGATGCGCGACAATACGTGCCGCTCATAGTAACTCGACTCCCGAAAGCGTTTTTCCCATAACAGCGGATCGCGTTCGATCTCGCCATAGATGTCGGCAAATTCTTTGACGCCGAAAAATTCCAGCGCTTGACTCGGCGGACCGAAGAACACCAACTGGCCTTCACTCAAGAACGCCACATGATCGCATTGAGTGATGTTCGCCGTCGCATGCGTGACCAACACAATCGTGCGACCGCCATCGGCCAGGCGGCGCAGCGTGTACATCAATTTCTTTTCAAGACCCGGATCGAGTCCTGAAGTGGCTTCGTCGAGAAAGAACACACCGGGTTCGGCCAATAGTTCCGCACCGATCGAGACACGCTTGCGCTGTCCGCCGCTCAATTGACCGACAATCTGATCGTGCT
This sequence comes from Anaerolineae bacterium, assembly GCA_041497495.1. Lineage (GTDB taxonomy): Bacteria > Chloroflexota > Anaerolineae > Fen-1058 > Fen-1058 > JBGQGR01. Next base: position 3,167 of record JBGQGR010000283.1, read on the forward strand.
GCGCTTCCAGTTCGACTTCGGCCAATACTCGATCGATCCGTGTGTCGATCTCATGCGACGATGTATCGCGCGGCAGCCGCAGCTGCGCCGTGTATCTTAATGCTTGCGCGACTGGAAGTTCGCGATGAATGATGTCGTCCTGCGGCACATAACCGATCAAGTTGCGATACAGATCGAAGTGGTCGTAGAAGTCATCGCCATTCAACAGCACGCGGCCTTCCGCGCGTTCGAAGCCGCTCAACGCATTTAACAAAGTTGACTTGCCTGATCCCGATGCGCCGACGATCGCCACAAATTCGCGCTGCGCGATCGACAGCGAGACGTCATTCAAGATGATGCGATCCGCAGCCACGCGGCGAGTCAAATGCAGTGCATCCAGGCGGCCGCGCTGCGTATTGATAACCTGACTGATCTCATTCGGATGGTAGGTGATGCGATACGGGCCAATCTGGACGATGTCGCCGGATTGCAGCTCCTTCGGCCGATCGATCCGCTGGCTGTTCACGAACGTGCCATTGGTGCTGTTCAGATCGATCAGGACATGGGTGGAACCCGATCGTTCCAGGCGCGCATGCTGGCGCGAGACCAGCGGCGAATCGAGCGTGAGGTCGCAATCAACATCGCGGCCAATCATCAATCGATCGAACGTGGCGAGATCGAACGACTCAAGCGCCGTGGCTTGCGGTGCGTGACCCGCTTGAAAGGTGAGGCTGACTGAATTGCCGCGCGCATCTCCGATGCGGATGATGTCGCCGTCGTGCAGCATCGTCACACCAATGCGCTGGCCGTTGACGAACGTGCCGTTCTTGCTGTTGCGATCAGTCAAACGGTAATTGCCGTCGATCGATTCGATGATCGCGTGTTCCGACGACACGGTCGCAATATCGATCACGACGGCGTTAGTTGGATGACGCCCGATCGTTACCGGCTCACGTGTCAGCGGAATGATGCGCGGCGATCCATCGGCTTGACGCACGACGATGTTCGCGCGCGCGGAGACGATCACTTGTGTACCGGGTGATTGTTGGGGCGAAGAATTATCGAGTGACGGCATCGAGGCAAGTATACACTAACTTGCACAACGATTGGCGAAGGCGCACGAGTTTCCTATTTTTTGACGAGCGGCAGAAATGTCTTGAGCTGATACTCAAACGCGCCGATGTCGCAGACGCCGATGCGGGAGACACCGCGCTGGTCTTTCGCCAGCACGTTGCCCAGCTCGTCTCTGCAGCCGGCGGGGTCGCCCGCGCCGATGGCGACGCTGCCCGGCAGCAGCGCGAGCGTCCCGGTCGCGCCGCCATGGTCGAGCAGCTGGAAATCCAGCACATTCGGGAAGATACCGATTAGGTTGTGCCCGGTGCTGCCGATGACCTTGCAGCCGGTCGGGCTGGGTGTCTGTGCGATCAGGTTGTAGTCTTGCGAGATGATGTCGCCGAAACACTCCGGGGCTTGTGTGCCGATGGGCGAATCGTCGGTATTGCCGGTCAGCAGGCTGTCGCGCAGGAAGAGCGTCGCGCCGTTCAGCACGTAGATCGCGCCGCCGTCGCCCGCGTTATCCGCGTCGATGTCAGCCGTGTTGTTGTTGAAGGTCACGCTGTCCACGCTGGCCGTGCCGTTGTTGTACAGCCCACCGCCGTGATTCCACGAGAGGTTGGAATAGATCGTGCTGTTGGTCAGCGACAGAATGCCTGTATTCAAAATGCCCCCGCCGGT
>JBGQGR010000284.1:0-4861 GCA_041497495.1 Anaerolineae bacterium
AGGCGCTGAACGCCGGCCAGGTCAACGGTTTTGTGCTGCTGGGCTTGGTAATCGGCCTGTATGGGCTGCTGCGGGACCAGCCCATCTGGAGTGGCATCGGCATTGCCGTGAGTACGCTGTTGAAACTTGTCCCAATCGCACATCTCGGCTACCTGGGCTGGCGGCGTTTATGGCGAACGCTGGCAGCTGGCGTTCTTGCGCTGATGACACTCATGCTGGTCAGCTTGCCATTAATCGGCTGGCGTGGCTTGCTGTCGTACGCGCGCAACTTCTTCAAATTGGGCGATAGCGACGCCTTAATCCCGGCCGGGCCTAACCAGTCGATCAATGGCTTCTGGTCGCGCACGTTACTGGCGGTTGATCCAACCCAGAATCTAACACATCTCATATGGATCGCGTCGATCGCGCTGCTCATCGGCGCGACCATTGCCCTGTGCCGGCCGGCCGCTAAGACTACACGGCTCATTAAGCTAGAGTTCGCGTTGGTCACCATCGCCGTAAACCTTGTCACACCTTACGCGTGGTATCATCAGCTGACGCTGCTGCTCATTCCGCTGTTTGTCTTGGTGGATCAGGCCTTCTCAGTCAAGGCGCTACATTGGTTGCTGATTCCATTAGCCGTCGGGTACGTCATCACCGACATTCACGGGTTGTTCTGGCATTCACTGGAGCCTTACCCGACGTTGCTGTCTATGCCATTCTACACCGCTGTGTTCATGTGGGCAGTGCTTGCCTGGCTCATCATTCGTGAAAAACGCGCTATGGTAAAAGTGATCAGCCTCCCCACATAAAAGACAATGCAAGGTTGTCACCTTCTTCAGTTGTGTTATCATTGCTCGTCATCGCATCTCAACCGTACCCGAAAGTATATCGCATGATGCCTACATCTCTCGTGACCGGCGGGGCCGGCTTCATCGGCTCGCACGTCGCCGCCGAATTATTGAAGACCGGCCAGCGTGTCGTCGCTCTCGACGATCTCAGCGGCGGCTTTGTCGAAAATCTGCCGCCCGGTGCGGAATTTGTCGAAGGTTCAATCCTCGATCGGGCTTTGATCGATAAGTTGTTCAAGCAGCACCATTTCGATCTCGTTTTCCACTTGGCCGCTTATGCCGCCGAAGGGCTAAGCCACTTCATCAAACACTTTAACTATCAGAATAATCTGATCGGCAGCATCAATTTGATCAATGCCAGCGTGAACCATAACGTCAAGTGCTTCGTGTTCACGTCATCGATCGCGGTGTACGGCAGCGCGGCGCTGCCCATGACGGAAGCGACTATGCCGCTGCCGGAAGATTCATACGGCATCGCCAAGCACGCGGTCGAGCGCGAGCTGCAGGCGACGCATGAAATGTTCGGATTGGATTACGTGATCTTCCGGCCGCACAATGTTTACGGCGAGCACCAGAACATCGGCGATCGGTATCGTAACGTGATCGGTATCTTCATGAATGAGCTGCTGCAGAACCAGCCGCTGACCATCTTCGGCGACGGCACACAGACGCGCGCCTTCAGTTACATTTCAGATGTCGCGCCCATCATCGCTCGATCGAGCGACTTGCCTGGGGCGCGCAATCAAATCTTCAACGTCGGCGCGGATACACCGTATACCATCAATCATCTGGCTGAAGTCGTCATGCAAGCCCTGGAAAAAAAAGTGGGAGTGAAACATCTGCCCGCGCGCAACGAAGTGGTGCACGCTTATTCCGATCATAGCAAAGTCCAACGGGTCTTCGGGCTGCGTAAACCGATCGAGTTAGCAGAAGGCATCGCGCGTATGGCGGCCTGGGCCAAAGCCGCCGGTCCGCGCCACAGCAAATATTTTGGTGAAATCGAAATCGCTAAGAACCTGCCGCCCAGCTGGCGGCTGCCCTAAGCGGGGAATGGTGTTGACGCATGTGGCACGGCAAAAAAGTCAGTGTGGTCTTTCCCGTCTACAATGAAGAGGCCGGCATCGCTCAAGCGATTGAGGATTTTTTCAGCTTCGGTTGGGTCGATGAGATCATCGTCGTCGATAATAACTCAATCGATCGCAGTGCCGAGATCGTCCGAGCCACGCCAGCCCGATTGGTGACCGAAGCCCAACAGGGTTACGGCTTCGCGCTGCGGCGCGGCCTGAAGGAAGCGGCCGGGGATTACATCATCCTCGCCGAACCGGACGGCACCTTCATGGGCAAAGATGTGCTGCGCTTGTTGGCGTATGCCGACGACTTCGATATGGTGTGCGGCACACGCACGACCCGTGAAATGATCTGGGCCGAAGCGAACATGGGTATCTTCTTGCGTCTTGGCAATTGGATCGTCGCCAAATTGCTGGAAGTGCTGTTCAATGGCCCGTCGTTCTCGGATTGCGGCTGCACGCTGCGGCTCATCCGTTCAGATGCTGCTCGCCGCCTGAATAATCATTTCACCGTCGGCAAGTCGCATTTCTTGCCCGAAATGGTCATTCTGGGCTTGCTGGCTAAGCTGCGCATCATCGAAGTGCCGGTGAACTATCGTGGGCGCTTGGGACAATCCAAGATCACCGGTTCATTCAAAACCGCTTGGCACGTCGGCTGGAATATGATCCGGCTGATCGCGAGTTATCGGGTTCGAGCGTGGTTCGGGCGAGCGCCGAAAATCACCGCCTAAGGATCGCTGTGTCAAAATCGAATCGGCTTGATCTCAATCGCGGCGTGTGGCTCGCCTTGATCGCCTCGACAATCGGCCTGACGCTGGCCTGTCTGCGAATGTGGTGGCAGCCCATCCTCGCCGACGAGTGGGACTTCTATCGCGCGATGATCGATTGGCTCAATAACCGCGCGTTGATTCCACATCCGCAGGCGTACATTCACTTCGCGCAGCTCAATCTTTCGATCTTCGGCAACTCGATCGGCTCGGCGCGCTTAGCGGGCGTCTTCAGCGCGATCGCGTCGGTGTGGCTCATTCCGATCTTGATCCATTACACCTGGCCTGATCATCCGCAGCGCAATCGCTTCACAGTGATCGCGATCGTTCTGACCACAATCAATCCCCTGACGCTGCAAAATGCGATGCTCCTCGACATCGACAATACGCTGCTCATCCCGGCGACGATGATCCTGATCATCGCCTGGGCTGCCACCTACCACTCATCGATGCGCGCCCGCATCATCGTCGTCAGTCTGGCGCTGGCCTTCAACTTATGGGTCAAGCTGCCGACACCGCCGCTGATCATGGCCGGCCTCGGTTTATATCATCTCCTTCGACGTGAATGGAAACGTGCGGGCGAAATCATTGTTGTTTCGCTGCTCGGGCTGATCATATTTGGCGTCACGTTCGTGATCTATTCGCAAGCCAGCGGCTATCAGTTGAGTTACTTTGGCATGACGTTTGGCCGCGCCGGAAGTTTTTTCAACCTCAAAGATTTGATCGCGCGCTTTCCGCAAGGCCTGGGTGTGTTCGTGATGTGGCTGTCGCTGCCGCTGACGATTCTAGTGTTGATCGCTGTGATCGCAAGTGCGCGCCGGATGTGGCACAGCCAGACAACGCCCTCAGACGCGATCATATTGGGCGTGATCATCGTCGGGCTCGTCTATCCGTTAGTGTATGTTCCAGCGTGGGGCTATCCGCGCTATCAAGCGCCGATTGTGCCACTGATCTCGATGCTCGTCGCCGCACTGATCGCGCCTTACACGTTGAGCCTGCCCAAGTCGGTCGTGCGCGGCTTGATCGCTTTAGGTGCGATCTTATTCGCCTTGAATCTGTGGCTGCTGCCTGATTCACTCTATCCGATCTATCAAGTCACCTTCGAGGGCGATCTCTACGACGTCGGCCATCGACTGCTCAGCGGCTTGAAAGTTGTCGCGGAGATTGGTGCGCCCATCCTACTGTTGTTGATCGCCGGAACGCTCTATGCGCGGCACCAAAAACTGGACGGCGGCGCAGCTCGGCTGCGAATACTTAGCTTATTAACGGTGGTCACACTTGCCGCGCTGTCTTTCACCCAAGTTAATGCCGATTACAGCACGCGCTATCGCTATACTTACAACTACGCCGATTATTGGTGGAGCGTGCGCGAAGTTCAATCGACGGGATCGGATGCATACATCTTAGCAATCAAAGACGCTCTGTGGGAATCCGGCTTGCGCGGCGAGGAGATCTATCCCTACTTGTGCGCCGATTGTTCGCCATCATTGGTTGATACAATTCACACCCGCCGCATCGATGCATTAGTATGGACCACCAAAGAGGCTTCGCGCTCCGGCGGTCTGACAGGCGATCCAAAATTCAACGCGGCGCTCGACGCTTGTTATTCGCACGCAGCGCGCGGCGTGTTTATGGTGTATTTGTTGAAAGATGGCATGGCATGTCATTAGGCGCCACGTCATGGCGAGACGCGCACTGCGCGGCGAAGCAACACTTGCACCGCGCTTGTTGGTACATCCTGCGGATGCACCATCCCAGGACGGATGCAGTGCAGGTGTCTCCCCGACGATCAGTCGAGATTGCTTCGTCGCTTCACTCCTCGCCATGACGCCCGCCTAATACCTTTCTGCTACCAACGGATTGTTTACTTCTACTTCGCTATCGCCTACTCTGCTTCATATGCGCATTCTTCATATCTATAAAGATTACTTCCCCGTTCTGGGCGGCATCGAAAATCACATCCGGGTGCTGGCTGAAGCGGGTCCGCAGCGCGGCCACGACGTTACTGTCCTCGTCACCAGCCTCGATCGATCGCTGAATGTCGAAACGCTGAACGGCGTGAAATTGATCAAGACGCCGCGCTGGATCAACATCTCCTCCGCGCCGATCAGTCCGGCCATGTTCCGTTGGGCGCGAAAGATCGGCGCGAGTGCGGACATCGTCACTTGCACTTTCCATATCCGCTGGGTGAGCTGGC
>JBGQGR010000285.1:0-4831 GCA_041497495.1 Anaerolineae bacterium
CTGCCTGCCTGCGCATCGCGGCCAGGAGATCACGGACGATGTGGTCGATGGGCTGCATTCGGTGGTGTTCGATCAAGCGGAGAACCGCATGCACGCGCAGAAGGCTATCTTGGTGCAGCTGCTCGCGCCGCAGCGCCGCCGATCGAGCCGCGTATTGAAAGTGGTGAAGGCGAAAGCAAAGAAGACAACTCGCAAAATAATAGCCGTCAAGAAAGAGAGATAAGTTAAAGTTGACAAGTGATGCGTGGCGCATGTTCCGTTTGTATCCGACGCCCGACGCAACACGATACGCGATAAGCAACTATGGCTGGCAATCGACGTCTATTTGAAAACGCGCTGCGGCGCGGCAATAAATTCTTTGGCGAAAAGGCTTGGGACAAAGCTTTAGCGGAGTTCCAGGCCGCCGCCGAAGAGTTCCCTGACGATCTCGGTGTACTTGATAAGGTCGCCGATCTGAATGAACGGTTGGGCCTGCTGTATAAATCCGCCGAGGCCTACATCACCATCGCCGGTCTCAAGTCGCGGCAGGGTTTGACGAACGAGGCGATTGATTATTGGCTGCGTGCCGCGCGGTTGGACAACAATAATCTTGAGACGCATAAGAATTTGGCTTATGCTTTCATCACACAGGATAAGCCCAAGCAAGCGGTGCGCGAACAGCTGGCGATGGCGCGCATCTATCAAATGCAGAATGCAACCGACGACGCGCTACTATCGGTGCAGGCAGCTTATAAACTCGATCCGACGAATGCCGATGTGCTGAAGGCGCTCGACCTGCTAAAGGTGACGACCACCCAGCAAACCGAGGAGGCAGCTCAAGCCGATCGGGCGGCGGATGACACGATCGATTCCAGCGAGCAGCACGACAGCCCCGTCGACATTACGCGCGAGAAAGCCATGAGCGATCTCGCCGAATCGATCTTTGAAGAGACGCCGAACGCGGCCCGGGCCACACCGCTGATGAGCAAAGCCGAGATCGATTCACTCATCAGCCAGGCGCTTGATCAGCAAACGGCCAACGACATTGAGGAAGCGATTGGCACGTACAAACGCATTCTCTCGGCCGGGGTGCAGATGCCCGCCGTGAATTTCAATCTGGGCTTGTTGTATCAAGAGAATGTCCGGCTGGATGAAGCGGCCGAACAATTCAATCAATCGGTCAATCACGGCGAGTACCGGTTGGGCAGTTTGTTTGCGCTGGGCGAACTGGCGCGCGCGAAAGGCCGGGTGGACGAAGCGCTGAATTATTTTCTGGAAGCGCTAAAGATTATCGATCTGCAAACCGTGCGGCGCGAACAAGCCGACGATCTGATCCAAGTCTATGAAAGTTTAGCCGAGACTTACGCCGCCAAAGGCGAACCGCAGCAAGCCGCCGGCTTCGTCAGCAGTCTGGTCGAATTTCTGAGCAGCAAAGGCTGGGAAGATAAAGTCGTGCAAGCGCGCCGCCGCTTGGACAATCTGACCGAAGACGGCGCGCCCGCCATGAGCCTGGCCGAAATTCTGGCGGTGCGGGACGGCGAGCAGCTGCTGCAATCGATGTCGCTGATGCACGAATTGGCGCGGCGCGGCAAATACTACAGCGCACTGGAAGAAGCGTATATCGCGATTCAGCATGCACCCGATTATCTGCCGCTGCATTTACGTTTAGCTGAAGTGATCTGGAAAAGCGGCCAGCAACAGCCAGCCATCTCGAAATTTTTGACGGTGGCGAATACGCTGTATGCGCGCGGCGATGCCCGTCAAGCGATGGCGATCTATCAACGCATCCTGCGCCTGGCCCCGATGGACTTGACGATCCGATCGAAGCTGATCGATCTACTGGTGACGTACGACCAAATCGATCGAGCGATGGAGCAGTACTTAGCCTTAGCCGACACTTATTATCAACTCGCCAGCCCGGATAAAGCGCGTGAAAAATATTTGGAAGCGCTGCGACTGGCGCCGCGCGGCACGACCAACCGCTTGTGGTCCAGTCAGATCATGCACAAGATCGGCGAGATGGATGCGCAGCGCGGCGATTGGAAACGCGCCGTTCAAACTTACGAACAGATTCGGCGCAATGATCCCGGCGATGAAAAAGCGCAGGTGGCGGTGCTGGAGCTGTATTATAAGTTGCAGCCGCAGCGCGCCGTGCAGGAAATCGATCAGTTGATTAAAGAGTATAAAGCGAACGGCATTCTGCGCAAGCTGGTGCCGATTGCCGAAGAGCAGGTGCGCTTGCATCCACAGGATCTGGGATTGATCTCGCGCGCTGCACAAATTTGTATTGAGTCCGGCTTGAAGACTCAAGGCGTGCAGCATTTGAATCAGTTGGGTGAACTGCAGCTGAACGCCGGGCAGACCAAACAGGCCATCGCTACTCTGCGCGCGCTGGTTGCATTGAATCCGCCGAACGTCAATGATTATCGGAAGTTACTAACGCAGATTGGGGGTTAGCTGTGGGTGAAGTCGCGGCTTTGTTCCAACGCCTCGACTGGCTGAGTCTGCTGGACATCGGTCTGGTGGCACTGGTCTTCTTCATCGTGTTGTACCTCGTCCGTGATACACAGGCTGTTCCCCTGTTGCGCGGCGTCATCATCCTGTTAATCGTCATCGCCATTTTGGGCAACACGCTGACGCTGCCGGCTTTCGGCTGGTTGTTCCAACGCGCCATCCCCGCGCTCTTGATTGCCATTCCGGTCGTCTTTCAACCGGAACTGCGCCGGGCGCTGGAACGCGTTGGCCGCGCCGGTTGGTGGCTCAATCAATCGAATTACAGGGCTGACGGGATCGATCGGGTCATCAGCGTGATCGCCTCGGCTGGTCAACGCATGGCCGAACGTCGGCACGGCGCATTGATCGTTCTGGAGCGCGCCACGGGCTTGGAACCTTATGCGGACACCGGCGTGCGCCTGGACGCCGAAGTCACTTCCGAATTGCTGCAATCGATCTTCTTCCGCAATTCTATCTTGCACGACGGCGCAGTGATCATTCGCAACAATCGCGTGCTGGCCGCGGCCTGCATTCTGCCGCTGACCTCCAGCTTCATGAGCGATCGACGCATGGGCTTGCGCCATCGCGCCGCGATCGGCATCACCGAAGCCACCGATGCCATTGCCGTCGTCGTCAGCGAAGAGCACGGCCAAATATCGATCGCGCACAATGGCCGCATGATCCGTCGCTTAGACGCGCAGCGCTTGGAAACGGTTTTGCGGGCCTTCTATCAACTCGATCGGCAATCGGCACCCCCCGGCTGGATCATGTGGCTGCGGCAGTTGTTAGGCATTCGATCCAAGCCGAAAGCAGTGGCTGAGTCCACTTCGGCCAAGAACAACACCACAACTTCACGCCGGGCGGCGGATGGATGAAGCGCTCCACTTCCGTTCCACGTTGGTTTCTCGACAACCTAAGCAATATGCTGCTGGCCATCGTTTTAGCGATCCTGGTGTGGATCGTCGCCGTGCAGCAAGCGAATCCTAGCCTCGAGCGTACGTTTCCAGCCTCCATCCCGATCGTAGAACAAAACCTGCCAGCGGGTATGATCACTTATGGTGAAAGCGCACGATCGGTTCGCGTGACATTGAGTGCGCCGCAATCCGCCTGGGATGTCCTGACAGCCGATCGTTTAACGGCCTCGATCGATCTTAGCGGCCAACCGACCGGCACCCTGCAGCTCGACGTGCATGTCAGCAACGCCGATCGAACGGTGCGCATCACTAAAATCGAACCAGCGGGAATTGTGCTGAAGATGGAGCCGCTCGCGGAAGCGCAAGCGCCGGTCGCGATCAGAGTTGCGGGTGAACCAGCCTTAGGTTACGCGCCCAAGCCAGTGCAGGCCACACCCGCGCAGGTGATCGTGCGCGGCCCTGCCTCGCTGGTCAGCCAGGTGATCAACGTCGGCGGACAAATTTCCATTCAAGATGCGCGCAGCGATGTGTCCCAAACGATAGCACTCTCGCCACGTGATGCGAACGGTCAAGCACTGGCGAATATCTCGCTCGTCCCCAGCAACACACTGGCCGTCGTCGGCATGCTGCAGTTGGGCGGTTTTCGCGATCTCGCCGTGAAGATCGATCTACAAGGTGCGGTCGCACCAGGTTTCTTGATCGCCAATGTTTCGGTCAATCCGCAGATCGTGACAGTCTTTGGCAGTCCGTCGACCTTGGAAGCGCAGCCCGGCTTCATCGAGACCGAGCCGGTGACCGTCAGTGGTGCAACGACCGATTTTGATAATCGGGTAAGATTGAATCTGCCATCGGGCGTATCGATGTTGGGCGATCCCACGGTGCAGGTCAATGTGAAAGTGAATCCGATCGAGAGCAGCGTCACCGTGCAGCGACCCGCGACTATTCAAGGCATGCTGCCCGCGTTCACCGTCACGCTCTCGCCCGAATCGGTCGATGTGATCCTGAGCGGGCCGATCGCGCGTTTGGAGGCGCTGCATTCCGAGGATGTGCAAGTGATTCTCAATTTATTCAATTTGAGTCTGGGCACCCATCAAGTTACACCGGATGTGATCGCGCCCAACGGCATTACTGTGGCGAGCATACTGCCCGCGACGATTCAAGTCAGCATTAGCGAGATCATCACGCCAACCGAAACGATTACACCGACACAGACTTTGACCCCGACGCCAAAACCGTAAACATCTTTTTGTCATTCTGAGCCGCGCAGCGGCGAAGAATCTCGGCCAATAGCGCGAGACCCTTCGCGGAGTTTACACTGAGCGTAGCGAATGTGCTCAGGGTGACACTGTGTGACTGTTCAAACGGTCAAGGACTATTCTTCACAATTGAACCTTGCTTTAAGAATTAGTAGCCATTCAGGTCCCCCTGTTCTTGACTTCTCGCAG
>JBGQGR010000286.1:0-4828 GCA_041497495.1 Anaerolineae bacterium
AGCGCGGCTTCGGCCCGGCTTTCCTGCACTACACCCAGCACGGCGTTCAAGATCACAATCGCCATAATCGCCGCGGCTTCCACGTAATCACCCAACAGCGCAGAAATAATACTGGCGACGATCAATAAGATCACCACAAAGCTGTTAAGTTGAGCCAGCACAAGTTTCCAGAACGGCGTGGACGGTTTCTCGCGGAGTTCGTTGGGGCCTAATCGCTGCAAACGATTAGCCGCTTCTTCCGAAGTCAGCCCACTGGTCGGTTCTGTTCCCAATTCGGAGGCCACGTGCGCGATCGATCGACTGTGCCAGAGTGTCTCTTGTTCTTTCATTTCCATTTACGTTCTCGTGCTCACGGGTTAAGCAGCAAAATGGGCAAGGACTATCTAGTCCTCACCCTGAGCGAGTATAACACAAATCCAGGCTCAAACAGAAAGCCGATCCATGCTGGGAGAAATTCCATCACCGTGGGATTTGAAAGTATCTTCGGAGACCTCATCCGCTCTTCATCAATTCTTAACTTCGATCGGGTAGAATTCATGCTAAGATCTTGAAGGGAGCAAATCGCATGAAATCGATGAAACTAACCACCCGCTTTTGCACACTGTTATTATCGATCGCGCTGTTGGCAGCCTGCGGCGGCAATCCACAACCGATCGTTACGGCTGCGCCAACGCCGCGCGTGCCTACCGCCACGGCGATTCCCACCTCGACCACGCTAAGCGCACCAACGATCACGCCCACGCCGACACCTGTGCCGAATCCGCTCCAAATCGATTTCATGCGCGTGCAGCAATATCCGGGCAGCGATCTAACGATCGAGCAAGAGCTACCGAACGGCAGCAACTACAAGCAGTACATCGTCTCGTATTTATCCGAAGGCTACAAAATTTACGCGCTCCTTACCGTGCCGCTTGGCAAGAAACCTGATACCGGCTGGCCGGTGATCGTGTTCAATCACGGTTTCATTCCGCCCGAAACTTATCGCACGACCGAGCGTTACGTGGCCTACGTCGCGGCGATCGCGCGCAGCGGCTACATGGTGATCAAACCCGATTATCGCGGACACGGCAGTTCGGAAGGCGTGGCGACGGGCGGTTACGGTTCGCCTGATTACACGATCGATGTGCTGAACGCGCTCGCGTCGATCAAGAAATATCCCGACGCCGATCCGAATCGCATCGGCATGTGGGGTCATTCGATGGGCGGCGCACTTACGCTGCGCGCGATGGTGATCAGCAAAGACATCAAGGCGGGCGTGATCTGGGGCGGCGTCGTCGCATCGTATGCCGATCTGTTGAGCAAGTGGCATCATCCGCGCCCCGGCGAAACGCCGACGCCTGCACCGGAAACATCGGGACAGGGACGACGCTGGCGCAATAATCTCATCACGCAATATGGCTCGCCCGCCGATAATCCCGATTTCTGGAATTCGATATCACCGATCGATTACGTGAGCGACGTGTCCGGCCCGATCCAACTCGATCACAGCACGACCGATGAAGAAGTGCCGTTCGAGTTTTCAGTCAGCCTGAATCAAGCGCTACTCGATGCGGGCAAGACAGTGGAGTTTTACAAGTACGAGGGTGACAATCACAATATCGCCAACAATTTTGGATTGGCGATGTATCGATCGATTCAGTTCTTTGATAAGTACGTGAAGAATATCGGGCCGCAGGGATGAACAAGTGATCAGGGATCAGTTAATCAGGGATCAGGGATTGGGATCGATGTTAACTGAGGAAGTTCATATCGTGATCGATCAAGCAGACAATGTCTTTGCGATTATCGTTTATGCAGCGCCTCGCGCTTGACCCGCAGTCGGCCGCGCGTACCTAGATCGGGCGCATGTTCCAGTAGCGCCAGATGACGCTGTTGAGCACGGGCATCGCCTTGCTCGTCGGCCAGCATCGCTTCCAATTGCTCAGTTAACAGACGCGAGACCGAAGTGTGGCGTTGAGCCGCGATGGTTTTGACCTGGCGCAGAATTCTGCGAGGCAGCGCCAGCGTAATGTTTTGAGTCTCCATAGCAACCTCCTTGACCAGTGTAACACGTTCACGTTTTTTCGTGAAGCTGCGCGGACGATGTATCCAGGGCCTTAACAAAGTCGCAGATTGTCATGCTGAACGCAGCGAAGCATCTCTATGTCAATTGAGCGAGACCCTTCGCTACGCTCAGAGCGACAGCGCTGAGGCGACAGGAACACGATCGTGCCAAAGTGTCAATGGACTTTGTTAAAACCTTGGCAATGTATCGATCGATTCAGTTCTTCGATAAGTATGTGAAGAATATCGGGCCGGAGGAGTAGCAAGTGATCGGTTGATCGGAAATTAGAGATCAAGCGCGTCGATGCTATAATATGCTTGAGGCGAACGAGATGAGCATTGATGAACTGCTGAAACAAAAACGTGGCGATGTTTTGCGAATCGCGGAGCAACACGGCGCGCACAATGTGCGCATCTTTGGCTCAGTCGCGCGTGGCGAGGCTCGCCCTAATAGCGATGTAGATGTCTTGGTCGAATTAGAACCGGGCCGCAGTCTGCTCGATCTCGGCGGCCTGCTGATGGATCTTCAAGATTTGTTGGGCGTGGAAGTGGATGTCGTGACTGAAAAAGGTCTGCGCGAACGAATACGCGAACGCGTCTTGAAAGAAGCCACGCCGCTATGAGAGATGATCGCGAACGCTTGAACGATATACAAGAGGCGATTCAGCGGATCGAGAAGTATGCCGTGCGTGGCCGTGACGCGCTCGCTCACGATGAATTGATCCAGATTTGGACGGTGCATTACTTGCAAGTCGTCGGCGAGGCGGCACGCGGCTTATCTGACGAGTTCCGGCAACAGCATTCAGAGATCCCGTGGTCGGAAATTATCGGCATGCGAAATGTGCTGGCCCATCGCTACTTCGGCATTGATGTCGATATTGTGTGGTCGGCAGTTGAACACGATTTGCCGCAGTTGAAGCAACGCATCGAGGCGATTCTCAAATCGATGTGAAGTGCATTACATCAAAGACATCGAAGCCCGATCTGGTTCAGTCAGATTGGGCTTCTGTTTTTGGGCTGGCAATGCCTCGATCGATTCAGTTCTTTGATAAGTATGTGAAGAACATTGGGCCGCAGGGGTGAGAATTAAACCTTACGGCTCGCGCTGAATAGCATATACACTACTACAACCGGTGGTGATGATAAGAGTATTACCTGAAACGCCCAAGCCACCAGCTAAATCTAGAAACTCTCTATGATCGTCGGATTTCCAATACCAAATTGGAACTTTCATCACGATGCCTGATGATTTCCCGTCATCGTCCGAAAAAGCACGAAGTGTCCCATCAGCAAAGAGTCCATATACAAGTCCTTGAATAATGACCGGACGAGACATCGCTTGAAAGCCAGGCCATAATGAACTCCATAGGGTTTGCCCAGTCGACCAATCAATCTTTAATAAATTGTCTTGTGCGTCAAAGAGATATATAGCATCTGGTGTCAGAGTCATAGAAAGTTGGTCATTCCAGAATGCATTTGATCCCGTGTCAATAAGGTAGCTCACGTCACTAACCCATGTTGACGACATGGACCTAAGATCGAATCGAACAATTTTTTCCCATGATCGAACGACTGCATCCTGTCCCTGAACAAGAACATCATTTGAATTAGGGACAATGCCTATCGATGCAGTTCTTACTAATGTGCCGTCAGCTAGACTGTATTCATAAACATTCTGATCTGCACTGAAAAGATACAGCCAATTATCGATCACAAACAGGCCGTTCGCATTTCGCGCCTCGCGCAAAGGATTTACCCAACGACTCGCACCGCTAGGCAAATCAATTCGCCGTAAGTAGGCATAGTCGTATCTGCTAAGAAGCGCTTCATCTGAAATCGCTGTGCCCATGACTTCCCTATCCGACAGCGCACCACTGTCATAAACTATTTGTCCAGAGAGTGGATCGATCACAAGATCATGATATTCTGGATGTGGATTTCCTAACGGGTCTGGCCGGAGATAGCTGACAACAAGCAGCCAATATTTTGTACTATGTTCAATTCCGTCAACATAGAGCGACTTAGCATCTGCTATTTGCCATTGAATGTTGCCAGTTTCAGGATCGATCGCCAGGACAGTATCTTGTTGGTGTTTGGGACGGGGATCGTTTCTTTTAACTAATAGGATTTGCCCACCATCGGTTATAGGCGGCGTAGCAATTGGCTGTTCGAATGCATGATGCCACAGTAGTTTCCAGCCCGGTGCAATCGCCACAGGTTCGGTATCTCTGCTACAATCTGAACTCGTTAGATCAGATCTAACTTGTGTTGGCACCAACGTTGATTGCTGCAGCGCTTTGGCATCTTTCGTAATAGCGAGTTGACTAGAAGATGAAGAGGTACAAGCAGCAAAAGCTGTAAAGATCAGCAAACAGCACAAGCGCAAAGCCAAACTTATATTCTTCATTTACTCTTGATCCTTCTTGGCGTAGAGATATGATTAATACGCCACTTGATCATCAACATCTATTATAAGGCCGATCAAGAATCTCTCGCAGTTGTATATCTCTCATCGAACTGCCATCAACTCCGGTCTTCCGTCCTCGGTCTTTGGTCGATCAGTTTAGCTTCAACCTAAAATCGATCGACATTCCTCTCAGCAAACTCTAATGAAAATTTTTCAAATTGGGTATTGACAAGCGCTAGTGCGCGGGTGTAAACTCGACACGTTGGAAAAATCATGAGCGAACAAACAACTTCACTCGATCCCGATAATAAACAGATGCAGCACCCACTCCGCCTCGTGGCCGCGTGAACTTTCAGCACGCCTAGCGCATGCTTGAAT
>JBGQGR010000287.1:0-4806 GCA_041497495.1 Anaerolineae bacterium
ATATGGCGGTCAATTTATCTACCTTGCTAGACGATGTCGCCGCCTCACTGCGTCCGCTGGCCGAGGCAAAAGGACTAACGCTTACGTGTGATGTACCAGAGAACATGACGATTATCGGCGATGGCGATGAGTTGATCCGTCTGTTCGTCAATGTGCTCGACAACGCCGTGAAGTACACCGAACGCGGCGCAATTACGATCGCTGCGCGCGTTGACGACGATCAAGTTCGCGTTACGATTACCGACACCGGTATTGGCATCGTCGCCGAACAGCTGCCGCACATCTTCGAGCGTTTCTATCGAGTGGATTCCGCGCGCACTTCACGGGGAACCGGCCTGGGCCTGGCTATCGCGCAAGACATTGTTCGCGCGCATAACGGCACATTGGAAATTGCCAGCATAATCAGCTCTGGTACTACTGTTGTCTTAATCTTTCCACGTTGAGCTTGAATCGTTCGGCAAACTCAGCCTAGTCTTCACGTTCGTTTCACGGCGACTTCATCTGGCAGAACTATACTAAGCCTGTAGTCGGATAGGAGTTCATATCCGGCTAACATCAAGATGAGCAGGAGCGTTTACCATGAAGATCAATCGATTTCTCGCTTTAGCCGCAATTGCGGTGTTAGTGGTCGCAGCCATGGGGCTGGTGACCGCGCAGTCGAATGCGCAGAACGGCACGCCACCCGCGCCGGTGACCACAACCGTAACGTCTGACCCAGCCGCGTGCGCCAACGATCAGGCCGACGGCACCGAAGTCAAGGGCGCCGCGGATACGGATACGATCGACTTGCAGTGCGGCGATCAGAACGCGCCCGATGGCGTGGCCGATGTCGAGGAAGTCGCGGCCACCGGCCCGGACACCGACGCCGTGCAAGAAGAAGTGGGCGATCAGAACGCGCCCGATAGCGCAACTGGCGTCGAAGATGTCAACACCGGCCCGGACACCGATAACGTACAAGAGGGCGAAGGTCAGCAAGTTGAAGACGGCCAGCCCGATGTGCCCAGCGCAGTCGAAGCACCTGACGCAGCATCACAAAGTCCGGCCAAGTAAGGCGTCGTTTATCGCAACAATGGAACAATCCCTGTCTTTGGGTGGAGTTGAGGTTGGACGACAAGTTTTGAAAATCCTGTGAGGGTTGTATGAATAGCCGCGCTTCTGAAGCACGTTTAGAAGCGCGGTTTTTATTTTGCTTTACCTGCCTCTACATAAAATAAACGTCACCTGCATTTCATCTCAACTTCACCTCAGGCTGTTATTCTTATCTCAGTCTTGAATATTAGGAGAATACTAAAATGAACAATCGAATTCGCATTACGAGTTTTGCAATCTTGATCGCAGCGCTGACTCTTGCCGCATGCGGTGGCACACCAACAGCGAGTAACAAAACTCTACCAACGGCACCAACCGCAATCGCTCAAGCAACCAAACCGGCGGTGAACAGTGGACCAAGCGGTAGCAATCCAACGCCTGCGAACAATGCCCAGCCGACGGCTACTCCTCTGTCACTCGCCACATTGCCATCCGTAAGCAACGGCGAGACGGGCGGCGAAACTGGCAGCGTCGAAGCGGCGCTCGTGACATATTCGGATGCGGCCCAAGGATTTGCCATCGGTTATCCCGGCCCATGGACTCAAGACAAGTCCGTAACGAAAGGCGTGAAATTTGTCGGCGGGGATAGCAGCCTGACATTGGAATTTGTTACACCGCCTGTTGGCATGAACGCTGCGGCTTACGCCCAAAACGACGTCGCCGCCGTGAGCGCGGCTTTTCCTGGCTTCAACCAATTGAGTCTGTCCGCCTCGACCGAAGTGCAGAACGCGATCATTCTGGGCTTTACCGCCAATGGCACATCGGCGGTGACCGGCAAATCTTTTCTCGCGCATGATGAGCGCTACTACATGTCAATGGCCGATGACCGCATCGCGATTCTGACTGTGACTGCCCCCGCTAGTCTTTACGATCGCGAAGGTGTCCGCGACATCGCGCTGACTTTCAAAGCAACAAAATAATTGTGATGCGGAGATCATCAACTTCCTGAATGAAGCACGCGGTACACAGCACGTTTCAAGCCGAAGGGAACCTTATGGACGCTTTAGACTTACATGATCTATACAAGATATACAAAGAAGGTGACATTGAAACCGTCGCGCTGCGCGGCGCAACACTCACGGTGCAGCCGGGTGAGTTCGTCGCCATCACCGGCCGATCGGGCGCGGGCAAGAGCACGCTGCTCAATCTCATCGGCGGACTGGCCGTGCCGAGCGCGGGCCAGATCGTGATCGACAACACCGACATTGCTAAATTGAGCGAGACGGACCGCGCGCGCTTTCGCCGCAAAAAGATCGGGCTGGTTTTTCAAACCGATAATCTGACCCCCTTCCTCACGGCCTTTGAAAATGTGATGCTGCCGATGCACTTGGCGGGGCGCGCCCGTGCAGCCGATCGAGCGCGGCAACTTCTTGCGGAGGTGGGCCTGGCCGATCGGATCAAACACAAACCGGCGCAATTGTCCGGCGGCGAACGTCAGCGTGTGGCGATCGCGATCGCTTTAGCGAACGATCCTGATCTCTTGTTAGCTGATGAGTTAACCGGCGAATTGGATTCCGCGACTGCGGATAAAGTGATGGAACTTCTAACCGGACTGAATACCGATCGGCGACTTACCTTGATCGTCGTTACGCACAATAAAAGCGTGGCCGCGCGCGCTCGACGACAAGTGACGATCTCCGATGGACAACTGTTTGAGAGCGAGGCCGCACATGCCTGACATCATCTTGCAAACCACCGCGCTGCGCCGCGATTATCGTCTGGGCCGCGCCAACATTACTGCACTGGGCGGAGTAGACCTCGCCATCGGGCGCGGCGAATTCGTCGCCATCATGGGACCGAGCGGCTGCGGGAAATCGACGCTGCTCAATCTATTGGGCGGCCTCGATCAACCGAGCAGCGGTGCCGTACTGCTCGACGGTCACAACTTAGCGGAATACAACGAAGAGCAACTGGCCGCGTTGCGCCGCGAAAAACTCGGCTTCATCTTTCAGCGGCACGATCTCTTTCCGGTGTTGACGGCGCAGGAAAATGTGGAATTCCCTATGCTGTTAGCGAATGTACCCCGATCCGAGCGCCAGCTGCGTGCAGCGGTGCTGCTGGATAGCGTCGACTTGCCTGATAAAGCTGATCATTTGCCGGATGAATTGTCGAGCGGTCAACAGCAGCGTGTGGGCATCGCGCGCGCTTTGGCCAATTCGCCTATGATCTTGCTCGCCGATGAGCCCACGGGGAATCTCGACAGCACAACCGCTAGTGAAGTGATCGATGTACTGGCTGCATTGAACCGCAACAAAGGCCTGACGTTGGTCATGGTCACGCACGATCCCGAAACGGCGGCGCGCGCCGATCGGATTCTTCAACTCAAAGATGGTCACTTAATGGCCGAAAATGGACAACTAAAATGATAATCGTTTATGCGTGGCGATTGGTCACGCGCAATCCGCGCCGCACGGCCGCGTATCTATTCGGCCTCACTTTAGCAGTCGGCCTGTTCGCTGGAATATTATTTTTTGTCGATGCCACGGCGCGGCAGATGACCAGCACCGCTATCGCGCCGGTTAGACTCGACATCATCGCGCATGCCACTAAACCGGATGTCCATGTGGCCGACACCGTGCCAACCATTGCGGCCCAACGTGGCGTGGCTGCGGCTGAACCGGTCATCGCCGCCGACTTTGCTGCGGCAGTGAGAGTGGGCGGCACACAACCGTCGCCAGCCGGTCGCATGTTTGCGATCAATGCTTCATACTTTCAGACCTTCGATATTTTACAAATCTCCGAAGGTCAGTTCGATCCTGCGGGCGTGCTGGTCAGCGAAGCCATGGCGATTGCTCAACATTTGAAAGTGGGGGATTCGCTTCAACTCAGCTTCACCGGGATCGATCAACCACTCAGCCTGCCGGTGACAGGCATTATCGATCTCACCAATGCGGACGCGTTGTTTGCCACTGCCACCGAAGCCGAGAATGCTATCGTTGCCGATGTGGTCTTCGTGGACATCGGTTGGTTCCGCGATCATTTGCAAACGCCGTTAGCGGCGTTGGCCGCTAATCCGCCAACCTCGCTCGCCCCGGGCGCGATCATTCTCGATCCGCAGGTGCATGTGAAAATCGATCGCACTCTGTTGCCTGCCGATCCGACGTTGGCCGGACTGCATACAGCCAGTCTGCGGCGCGAAGTCGAGCGACAATTTCCCGGCCAGCTCAAGGCCGCCGATAATCTAGCCAATGCTTTCAAGACCGCCGCTGCCGATGTCTTGTCGGCGAAGATTCTGTTTATCTTTTTGGGTCTGCCCGGCGTAGCGTTGGCGGCGTATCTGTCCAAGTTTGCCGCTGAACTATTTGCCGCAGCGCAACGACGCGAGATCAGTTTACTCCGAACACGCGGCGCGACGCCCGGCCAAATCACGACCATCGTCGCGGTGGCGGCCATCATCCTGGCAATTGGTGGCTCGCTACTCGGTTTGATCTTTGGCGTTGTGTCTTTATTAGTGAGCGGTGGGGCACAAGCTGTCGCCGCGCTTAATCCCTTCGCGCCTGGTTTCGATTGGGGACTGCTAGGCAGCTCGATGCTCATCGCGTTTCTGGCCGGACTGGTGCTGACGTCCTTCGCCGTCTTTCTGCCGACCTACTCCGCGCTGCGCCGTGAGATCACTCAAGAGCGGCGGGCGGTGCGGCGTATAGAAGCCGCGCCCTTCTGGAAACGAATCTATCTCGATATGATCTTGATCGCTGCGGCCAGCATCATCTTGATCAT
>JBGQGR010000288.1:0-4776 GCA_041497495.1 Anaerolineae bacterium
GCATCACATCGCCATAATCTCCTTTAACGACGATGCGGCTATCGGTGCCCTGAATGCGGCCCGTCGTTTGCACCGGCTGCCAGATGTGGCCATCGTCGGGCAGGGGGCCGATCGTCGGGTACGAGAGGAACTGCATGACTCTAACTCCCGCATCATCGGTTCCACAGCTTATCAACCTGAATTGTACGGCGAGAAACTGATTGCGTTGGCCCAAAGGATCTTGCGGAGCGAACCGGTACCGCCGGCGGTCTATATGGAGCATGAATTTGTCAGAGCACTTCCAGTGGCCGAACCTGCCTAGCAGGCCTGCTGCGACACATTGGGCGTGGATCAGATAGCCAGACCGGGCTGAATGGACTGTAGTGTATGAGCGAAAACACTTTACGCCTGACGAACATCAGCAAAAGCTTTGCCGGCGTGCATGCGCTGCACGGTGTGCAGCTGGAACTTCACTCGGGTGAAGTCCATGCGCTGTTGGGCGAGAATGGTGCCGGCAAATCCACGCTGGTCAAAGTCATTACCGGCGTGCATCAGCCTGACACAGGTGAAATCTATTTGAATGATCGGCGAATCCATCTCGCGGATCCACGGGCGGCGGCGGCGCAGGGCATTTCGGCAATCTATCAGGAGCTGAGCATCTTCCCCGATTTGGATATTGCCGAGAATATTTTTGTCGGCCGGCGTCCGACGCTAGTCAGCGGCTGGGTGGATTGGCGCAAAATATATCGTGAAGCTGAACAGTTATTGAGCTCATTAGGCATTCGCTTGAATCTTAAAACGAAAGCCCGCCACCTCAGTATTGCTCAACAACAAATGATTGAGATCGCCCGGGCGTTATCAGTCAATGCTCGCTTCTTGATCATGGACGAGCCGACCTCGGCGCTGACACTGAATGAGGTGGCTGATTTATTTCTGATTGTGCGCCGCCTACGTGAAGCGGGCACCGCGATTCTGTTTATCTCCCACCGTCTAGAAGAGCTCTTCGAAATTGCCGATAAAGTGACCGTGCTGCGAGATGGTGCGTATGTGGACACCCGAGCGATGAACGGCGTTACTCAAGAAGATTTAATCCGCATGATGGTCGGTCGGACGATCAAAGATCTGTTCCCGAAGAAAGATGTCGAAGCCGGAGAAGTGGTTTTGCGGGTGAAGAATCTGACTCGCAAAGGCATCTTCAAAGATGTTTCGTTTGAATTGCGCAAGGGAGAGATTCTGGGAATGGCCGGGCTGGTGGGCGCGGGTCGGACGGAGGTTAGCCAGGCGATCTTTGGCGTTGCGCCGGCGGATGAAGGCACGATCGAGATTGAAGGCCAATCGGTTCATATCACAAATCCCGGACAGGCTATGCAGCATGGCCTAGCGCTGGTGCCGGAAGATCGACAGCACCATGGGTTGGTCTTGCCCATGGACATTACTGAAAACGTCACGCTGCCGATCCTGTCACGCTTTTCCAGCCGGGGCCGACTGATCATGGAAGGCGCTCGACGGGCAGCGTATGAGGCCTCTAGCCGCCTGGAAGTCCGAGCCACGACCGTCTGGCAAAAAGCGCGCGAACTCTCGGGGGGCAATCAGCAGAAAGTTGTGTTGGCGAAGTGGTTGTCAACTAACCCGCGCATCTTGATTTTGGATGAGCCAACGCGCGGAATCGACATCGGAACAAAAGCCGCTGTGCATAGCTTGATGAGCGACTTGGCTGCACAGGGCATTGCAATTCTGATGATCTCTTCAGAGTTGCCAGAAGTTCTGGGGATGAGCGACCGCATTTTAGTGATGCATGAGGGTCGGGTTACCGGCTTGTTTAGTCGAAGTGAAGCTACTCAGGAAAAAATCATGCTAGCTGCCACACAAGCTGTATAGCGCAGGCATGACATAGAGACACACCTATGACTACTGATCATCCAGCCGCTTCAAAACGCAGTTTGTTCTCTTTCTTTGCCCAGTATCGAGAGCTGGCTTTGATTGGCTTCATCCTGTTATTGATCGTTGTCATCAGTCTGCAAAGTCCGGGCTTTCTCACCTTCACCAACTTCCAAGACATCTTGTTGAATATCTCGATTTTAGCGATGATCGCGTTGGCTCAAGGCATGATCATCATTACCCGCGGCATCGATCTCTCCGTTGCCTCGACCTTAGCCTTGGTTGCAATGATGGTCTCCTTCGTGCTCAAGGCTTATCCCGAAACGCCTGTGATTCTCATCGTACTCTTAGCCATTGGATTGGGAAGTGTTTTGGGGAGTGTGAACGGGCTCATTATTACCGTAGGTAAGGTTCCACCGATCATTGCCACGCTCGGTACGCTGAGTATTTATCGAGGGCTGGTCTTCTTCTATAGCAATGGGGATTGGATTAACCCGATCGATTTGCCATCTGGTTTTAAGCAGTTGGCCAAGGGCACGTCGCTGGGGCTTCCCAATTTGGTGATTGTGGCCATTATCGTGGCGATCATTGCATATATCTTCCTCAATTACATCCAGGCAGGCCGCGATATTTATGCGCTGGGCACTAATCCAGAGGCCGCTAAAATTTCGGGCATTCGCACTCAACAAATCACATTCATGGTGTACGTCATCTCCGGAATTATTTGCGGGTTAGCGGGTGTGATGTGGGCGTCACGGTACGAAGCGGCACAGACCAACACGGCACTCGGCTTTGAGCTGCAGACCGTGGCGGCAGCCGTTATCGGTGGCGTCAGCATGCTGGGTGGAATTGGTACCGTGCCGGGCGTGCTATTGGGCGCGCTGCTGCTGGGTATCATCCAAAATGGTTTGACGCTGTCCAGTATCTCGCAGTTCTGGCAGCTGGCCGTACAAGGCTTTTTGATTCTCTTAGCGGTAATCTCGGATGCGACGATCCAGCGGCGGATTAGGACAACCATGACGCGAGGTTTTGCAAAATGACCACCTCGGATAAATCCGCTTCGGCATTGATCAGCTTAGCTTCCCCGCGCAAGCCGTTCCTGTCCAAGTTCCTGCATTGGGAATGGTTCCTGGTGGCTTTGATTACGCTGGTGGTGATCGTCAGCAGTCGATTATCGCCATACTTCCTCGATGTTCAAAACCTGTTTCGGGCCTCGTCGGACTTCATGGAAATGGGTCTTATGATGGTGCCGATGGTCCTGATCATCCTCACCGGGAATGTGGACCTCGCCGTCGCTTCCACGCTCGGAATGACGGCGTCCTTCATGGGCTTGTTGTTCAACAACGGCCTAAATATCTGGCTGGCGGCAGGGGCCGCGCTGCTGTTAGGTGGCGTTGCCGGTTTCCTGAATGGCTATTTGATCTCGCGCTTGAAAGTTCCAGCTCTGGTAATTACGCTTGGCACCTACGCATTCTATCGAGGTATGGCTTACGTCATGCTGGGCGATCAGGCCGCCCGCGGTTATCCAGCCTCGTTCACTTATATTGGACAGGGAACTATTCCCGGGACGCCAATACCGTTTTCAATGGTTCTTTTTCTGGTCATGGCCGTCATCTTCGGACTGGTGCTGCACAAAACGGCCTTCGGGCGTTACCTGTACGCGATTGGCAACAATCAAGAAGCGGTCATTTATTCCGGGATCGCAGTGCCCCGTGTGAAAGTAGTTATTTTCTTAGTGTCCGGTCTAATGTCGGCCTTGGCCGGTCTGGTGTTGGCTGCTCGCTTTGGTAGCACCCGCCCCGATATTGGCATAGGGTTGGAATTGGCTGTTATCACTGCAACGGTTTTAGGCGGCGTGGACATTAACGGCGGAAAGGGCAGCATGATCGGGGCCGTCCTCGCCTTACTCTTGGTCGGGCTGATGCGCTTCAGTATGGGTCTATTGAATATTCAAGGCCAGGTCCAAAGCGTTGCTATCGGCATGCTACTCATCTTGTCTATTCTACTGCCAAACCTGCCCAAGATTTTCGGAGACCAACGGTCAAGATGGAGTCGACGAACGCTGGTAGTATTGGCGGTCGCAGTCATTTTCGCAGCTGCCTTTATCTGGTTCTTCAGCTGGTCTCGGACAGTGGTATTCGCATTACAATCTGGTTGAAGATACGTTTGTTCAAATTTTATAGGGAGGTGATGACCATCGAGAAGTAATGTTAGGTGCGTGTTCAATCGTGTAAGACTCAACTAATTTCTATCTAAGAAGGAGAAAGATCATGAAAAGCCGTTCAAGTTTTGCGTTAATGGCCTTCGTCCTGACGGTCAGCATGCTGCTCAGCGCATGTGGCACCCCGGCTACTCCGGCACCCACCACTGCCCCGGCAACTTCAGCCCCGGCCGCGACTGAGGCACCCACCACCGCGCCGGCTGTCAAGCCGATCAAGATCGCGGTTATCATGCCCAGCGCCACAACCGATATGGCCTTCAGCCAGTCCATGTGGAGCGCGCTGCAGCAGGTACAGAAAGACATGGGCGGCGAATCGGCAATGCAGATTGCTTACACCGACAACATGTTCCAGGTGCCCGATGCAGCCGCGGCCATCCGCGATTACGCCAGCAAGGGCTTTGACATCGTGATCGCTCACGGCTCGCAGTACGGTTCATCAGTTCAGAGTATCGCCCCCGACTTCCCCACTGTGACCTTTGCCTGGGGCACGGACGTCAATACCTTCGGCATGCCGAACGTCTATGCCTACACCGCCGCTGCTGAACAAGGCGGTTATATTAATGGTGTATTGGCAGCCAAGCTGACCAAGAGCAAGACCATCGGTGTGACCGGTCCCATCGAAGTCGGCGATGCCAAAACCTATATCGATGGCTTCATTCAGGGCGTGGCTTCGGTCGACCCGACCATCAAGGTCAACA
>JBGQGR010000289.1:0-4755 GCA_041497495.1 Anaerolineae bacterium
ATAGACCGCGCCCATGCCGCCCTGCCCGATAGATTCCACGACTTTATACCGTGCGCGCAGCACCGCGCCGGGCTTTAACATGATACTCCTCTTCTCCTGGCAGAAAGCTTAACTGATATGAGATCGATTGTCAACCTCACCTAGTCAAGAAGACTTCCGACGTCTTGAAGACATCGGAAGTCTAATGAGTCTGATGGAGGCCCACATGCAAGACAGCATGATTCCAATCTTAGTCGTAAAAGAAGGGCAGTTGGCTGGCAAGCGTTGGCCGCTGGACAAGCCCGCGCTGATGATTGGCCGCGGTGAGGATTGCGACATTGTGCTGCCCGATCGACAGGTGAGCCGGCAGCATATCCGCGTGCTGCACGACGATCAAGGTTACGCCGTGGAAGATTTGGGCAGCAAGAACGGAACTTATTTGAATGGCGTGCCGGTGCAGGGCATCGCCCGTTTGCAAGACGGCGATGAAATCCAAATCGCGTTGAGTGTGCGCTTGCTCTTTGTCGGCGCAGAAGCGACGCTGCCGCTCACGTCGGAAATGGTGAAAATCAGCGTGCCCGGCGTGCGGCTGAACAAAAGTCAACGGCAAGTGTGGGTGGGCGGCAAGCCGATCGATCCGCCGTTGTCGATCTCGCAGTATCGCTTGCTGGAATTATTGTGGGAACGGAAAGGCAAAGTTGTTACACGCGAATAAGTCATCGTCGCAGTGTGGCCCGAATCGGACGAAGCGGGCATCACGGAACAGGCGATCGACGCACTGATGCGCCGCCTGCGTGATCGCGTGGCCGAACTCGATCCGGATCACGAGTATTTAGTGACCGTGCGCGGACATGGGTTCAGGTTGGATGATCGACCATGACCATGAGAATTGAAAATGGCAGAAGACAAATATTGGGGTAATTCGTGACTGATCTATTAGCTCGCCTCACTACCCTCGAACAACCGATCAAAATTGGCATCATTGGCATCGGCTCAGTTGGCAAGGGCCTCACCTTTCAAGCGCAGATCACACCCGGCATCGAATGTGTCGCCATCGCCGATCTCAAACTCGATCGAGCGATCACCTGCGCGGAATGGCTGAAGCGCGATTATCAGGTTGTGGGCAATCTTGGCGAGTTGCAAGCCGCCATTCAACGTGGGAAGTTAGCGGTCTGTGAAGACGGCGATTTGATCGCGCGTAGTGAATTGATCGATGTGCTGATCGAATCCAGCAGCTCGATCGGCGCGGGCGGACAATTCGCATTAACCGCGATCGAACATCACAGGCAGGTGGTGATGATGAACTACGAAGCCGATCTGATCTTCGGACCTTATCTCTTACATCGAGCGCAGCAGCAGGGTGTCATCTACACCGCCTGCGATGGTGATCAACCGACGGTTTTGAAGCGCTTGATCGATGAGATCAAGTTCATGGGCTTTGAACTCGTGATGGCAGGCAATATTAAGGGTTATCTCGATCGCTACGCCAATCCTACAACAATCATTCCGGAGGCCGACAAACGCGGCCTCGATTACAAGATGTGCACATCGTATACCGATGGCACCAAATTATCGATCGAGATGGCAGTGCTGGCGAACGGCTTAGGTCTGCAGGTCGATGTGCCGGGCATGCACGGCCCGCGCTTGCAGCATGTCACAGAAGTGTTCGAACATTTTGATTTCGAGCGTTTATGGAAAGACAAGCAGGCACACGTCGATTACATTCTCGGCGCACAGCCGGCGGGCGGCGTATTTGTCATCGGTTACACCGAGCATCAATATCAACAAGGCATGTTGGCTTGGTTTCCGGCCAAGCTCGGATCGGGACCATTCTATGTATTTTATCGACCCTATCACTTGATCCACTTTGAAGCGTTGAGAACGGCAGCGGAAGCCGTGCTCGATCGATCGGCGGTGCTGCGACCTGACTATGGATTTCAAACCAACGTGTACGCCTATGCCAAGAAAGATCTTCAGGCAGGCGAAAACCTCGATGGCCTCGGCGGCTACACTTGCTATGGCTTGATCGACAACGTCTGTGATAACGAAAATCGCCCGGGCCTGCCCGTTTGTCTGGCAGATGATGTTACCTTGAAACGGGCTGTTGCCAAAGACGAGAAAATTTTTTGGGGCGATGTTACCTATCGGCCAAACGAAATTCAGTTTGACTTATATGCCAAAGCAGTGGCACACTCCAATTCACTTCGTCGGAAAGATTAATCGGTGCAAGAGATAAACATTCTCAAATCGACATCGCCTATTGTCACCGTCATCATCGCCACGTACAACAAGGCGAGCACGCTGCGCTGCGCGATCGAAAGTGTGCTGTGGCAAACTTTCACCGATTTTGAAGTGTGGATCGTCGGCGACGCCTGCACGGATAACAGTGCGGATGTGGTGAACAGCTTCAATGATCCGCGCTTGCACTGGTACAACTTACCGCACAACACCGGCTATCAATCCGAACCGCACAATGAAGGTTTGCGCCGCGCGCGCGGTCAATACATTGCTTATCTCAATCACGACGATCTGTGGCTGCCGAATCATCTGCAAGTTTTGATCGACGGTCTTGAATCACACCAGGCCGATGCGGCTTATTCGATCATGGAATGGATTCTCACCTACACCGAATGTTACGCCGATATCCCCGATTATCCACATTCACCCCGTCCGCCCGAAGCAACCGCCATAGTACATCGCCGTGACTGGATCGACGACGTAGGTTATTGGATACAACCGCATAAATTACACGCAATTCCGCGCGCCGATTATTTTCGCCGTGCACAGTTTAGCGGGAAAAAATTTGCGCTGATTCCAATACTGACAGCGTTGAAATTCGGCGGCAGCTCACAGGGTTATTCTTCGATCGGACAACAACCTGAGTATCTCGATCGGATTCGGCGCGATCCTGATTTCGCGCACACTGAATTGGCGATGCTGCTGGTTCAGGCTCAGCGTGAACTCGATCGGCCCACCACGCCCAAACGGTTCATCCATCAAATTTCGGAATCGATTCGCCGTCAGTTGATCAAACTCAAGATCGATCCGGCACGCTTGCGATTCTTAGAGCGGCGGGGTCATCACATCCGCGCGTGGCGCAAAGCCCACGGCTTAGACAAGCTCGAATAGCGATGCTACCGATCAGCCTGTTAGCGATCATCGGCTTCATCAGCCTAGTGGCCATTTTCGTTTGGCGACGCTTGCGATTGCGCAGCGCGTGGTTCATGCTGAAGCAGCAAATCGCGTGGAGCCGCAAGTTCACGCCGCGCCACAAACTGGTACTCGACGTTGGCGCGGGCAACAACCCGCATCTGCGCGCTGATGTGTTGTGTGAAAAATATTTGCACGATGATCTGCATCGCGGCGGGAGCGCCGCACTCGATCGGCCACTGGTCGTTGGCGATGCAAGTGCCCTGCCCTTCAAAGCCAAAGTCTTTGATGCCATCATCGCCCGTGCGTTGATTGAACACTTAGAAGATCCTCAATCGTTTTTCAGTGAAGCGGGACGAGTAGCCAAGAGTGGTCTGTTCGTTGCGCCAAATGCGACGTATGAACAGCTGCATAGTTTCAGCACTCATCTATGGCTCATTGAACAGCAGGCTGATGAATTACATTTCACTGCGAAAACACAGGCGGTGGTCAATCCACCACTGAATGAATTTTTCACTCAGCACGTGATGAACGATTTAGCCAAGCTGGATAATTTTACGATCGAGCACTGGGATTCCCTGCGTATCACTTATCAATGGACGGGCCAGCCCAAGGGCATCATCAACGGCCAGCCTCAAATTGACGCGGCGGGCTTTGAACACGCTTCAACCGTTGAACCGACGATGCACCATCAACTTGCCGGGCTCGAGAAATGGCGAGCGTTGATCAAGAAACCGATGCGCGTATTCGCTCACTCGCTCTTATCCGCTCAGCGATCGATCAATCTAGCGGAGATTATCGCCTGCCCGAAATGTCACGGCGATATAGCAATAACTAGCAACACTGTGAACTGTTCCATTTGCCACCTGAGTTATCCGATCGAAAACGGGATTCCGATCATGCTGATCGATCGCGCCAGACTGTTGATACCCGAGTAGCCATGCTGGAGTGAACCTAATCGCACAACCAAAAGTATTTATTTCAGCGCAACAGCCTAAAGGAGCGAAGCCACATGGACGTAAAAGAGCAGCTGATTGAAGAACTCGACAAGTCGCGCCGGTTGTTTCAAGCCGTCGTCGACAAGATCGATCGAGAGGCGATCATCTATCCACTCTGGACGATCAAGCATGTTATTGCGCATCTCACTGGTTGGGACGATGCTACGACTTCATCGCTGCGCGCGCATGCCGGCGGGCAAGACCCGGCCACGCCCGCCGTGCAAGGCATCGATTTTTACAATGCGCACTCGGTCGCCACCCGCGAAGAACTCGATTACGATCACACTTACAGAGAATGGAAACTCGCCCGTGAAGAATTGAGAGATGCGATTCGAAAGATGCCGCCTGAAAAATTTACTGTGAAGTTGATCTATCCGTGGGGACAATTGGGCACTGTATCGAAATTAGTGGCGGTCATGTATCATCACGAAACCGAACACGCTGAAGAAATCGAGCGGCTATTCGAGGCGGCAAATCAAAAGGCAGAAACAAAATAACTCACTGCGCGTGGCAGAAGAAACAAGTTTGACAAAAAAACGGGCGTCTCAATGACGCCCGTGGTGTTTCGAGTGTCTGGCAGCGAAATCCTATTTGGAAGCGGCCCTTTGATCCTCGCTGAATCGATTGG
>JBGQGR010000290.1:0-4751 GCA_041497495.1 Anaerolineae bacterium
CTATTGCCCAGGTTGCTGCCAAATGACTTCTCAGAATTGCCCTGCAAAGGGGACATTCTCATCTGGGGTTGACAGTTACATTTTTGTGAACGAATAGGTGTCGATTACGAGACTCTTTCTATTTAAGATGATGAGCGTCAGCATATCTTTACAATAAAACCCGATCGATCTCATGCTGCGCTTTTTAAGCGCTGTGCTATACTCCAGGCCAGATGCTGAGCGAGTAGATCGAAATTGAGGGGGGACAGACCATGCCCAAACCAATCGTCTTCATTCACGGCGCATTCGTCGGGCCGATGTGCTGGGACAACTTCAAGGGTTTCTTCAAAGCGAAAGGTTATCAATGCCTGACGCCGACGTGGCCGTACAAAGATCGATCGATTGAGGAGCAGCGGCGCAATCCCCTGCCCGAACTCGGCCGATTGGGCATTACCGAGATCGTCGATCATCACGAGAAGATCATTCGCGGCTTGAGTGAGCCGCCGATCTTGCTCGGTCATTCGTATGGTGGACTATTTGTGCAGATGCTGCTCGATCGAGGGCTGGGATCGGCGGGCGTCGCGATCGATTCTGCGCCGCCGAAAGGCATCTTGCCGTTTTATCCATCGGCCGTCCGCAGTTTGTTGTGGGTGTTGATCACGCCCGGCGGTTGGCGCAAAGTGATTCGCACAAACTTCAAACGTTTTTCGTATGGATTCCTCAATACCGTGCCCGAAGCCGATCGACAGGCGATCTATGATAAATATGTTATTCCAGAGACGGGCCGCATCTTCTTTCAAGCGGCTTACTCGATGTTCAACAACATCACCCGTGTCAACTTCAAGAACGATCGACGCGCGCCGCTGCTGTTGATCGCCGGATCGAGCGACCATATTGTGCCTGCGCCGATCAATCGATCCAACTTCAAGAAGTATAAGAACACTTCGGCACGCACAGATTTCAAAGAATTTGAGAATCGCTGCCACTGGATCATCGCCCAGGCGGGTTGGGAAGAGGTGGCGGGTTATACGTTCGAGTGGTTGAACAAGAGTTAGGTTCTCATATCACCTATTCAAAGCGTCATTGCGAGGAGGCCGTTAGGCCGACGAAGCAATCTCGTGATCGAATTTGAGATTGCTTCGCTTCGCTCGCAATGACACAATATGGCGAGGAGGCAGTGCAATGACCGAATCCAAGCCTTACACGGTTGGTGAAATCATGACGTCGCCGGTCGTTACAGTGACCCGCTCCACACCGGCTGAAGACGCGCTGCACTTGATGCGCCAGAAACACATTCACAGCGTCATCGTCGAACCGGAACAGCCCGGCGGCGCATACGGCATCATGACTCAACGCGATTTACTGCGCAAAGTTATCGCCGCCGATCGACCGCTGCTCAACGTGACGGTAGGCGATTTGATGACCTCGCCGCTGATTACCGTCTCGCCCGACACGCCGATCAAACAGTGTTCAATCATTATGCTCGATGCCAACATCCGCCGCGCTGTGGTGATGAAAGGCGGCCAATTAGTCGGCATCGTCAGCGACACGGACATCTTTCAAGCGGTCGAGGAACATGGCTGGGGCCCGGATTGATTCGATCGTCATTGCGAGACGCAGCACTTCGCGTCAATGCAACACTTGCACCGCAATGCGGAGCAGTGCAGGTGTCTCCAGATCGATTGATCTACTTCAAGAAGATTGCCACGCGCCCTAGCAGGCGCTCGCAATGACGTGTCATCGAGGTAAAGTATGCACCCTAATGAAGAATTGATTGCCAAGTTCTACACCTCGTTTCAAAAACGCGATGCGACAGGCATGATCGATTGCTACGATCCGGATGTACAGTTTTCCGATCAGGTCTTCGTTGATCTCAAAGGCGATCGAGCGAAAGCAATGTGGCAGATGCTGTGCGCGCGCGGCAGTGATCTCAAAATCGTCTTTGGCAACGTGCAGGCCAACGACGATGTCGGCCAAGCGCATTGGGAAGCGACGTATACTTATTCAGGCCGCAAAGTCCACAACGCGATCGATGCGGCTTTCCAATTCAAGGATGGCAAGATCATTCAGCATCAAGATTCGTTCAATTTGTGGAAATGGGCCGGCATGGCGCTGGGCCCGATCGGGTTATTATTGGGCTGGACACCGTTCGTGCAGAAACGCATTCGACGGAGCGCGAACGATCGATTGGAAAAATTCATCGCCAATAAAGGTTGATTCCTATGTATGAACATCACACTGAGCCCCTATTGCCCCGATCGGATTTTGCCAAGCGACTGCTGAGGTCATTTCTGATATCGCTTGGCATTATCATTGGTTCGTTGTTCATCGGCATGATCGGTTATCACGTCCTTGAAGGCCTAAGCTGGATCGATGCATTTCTCAACGCCTCAATGCTCATGGGCGGCATGGGACCCGTCGATCAGATGCATACCGATGCAGGTAAGTTGTTTGCAGGCCTCTATGCTTTGTACTCGGGTTTGGTCTTGCTCATCGCGGTCGGGGTGTTGGCCGCCCCGCTCTACCACCGCTTCTTGCATCGTTTCCATTTGGATACCGAGGAAGATCAAGACAAACCCAATGAATGACGAATGAGACAGCTCATGCCAAGTGACAATCAAGAATTATCGGAATTGGACGAAGCGGCTCAAGAGGCCTATGAACACGCCACGGCAGATGGTCTGTGCCAGATCGGTGCGCTGGAAGTTGCACACGAAGCAAGCCGCGCTGTGAATGTTGAAACAGTCAGCAATCCAAACGACGCGCCAGTCTAAGCACACCGTGACTCGCCCTGCCCCGCATCACCCAACGCTTTATCCATCTCATCACTTTAGTCCGGTGGTAAGCCGGACATTCAATAAAGGAGCAGCTTGAACAATCTAATCGGTTTCAAATGCAGTATCTGTGGCGCGGAATATGCGCCCAACGAAGTGGAATACGTCTGCCCCAAACACGGCGACGAAGGTGTGCTCGACGCGATCTACGACTATAAAGCGATCAAGCGGCAGATCGATCCGAAGAAGTTGGCGGATCGGCAATCAGCGGCTGCGTTGAATTTATTTCGCTATAAATCGCTGCTGCCGATTGATTCAGAATCCGCTGAGCTGCCGCTGCATATCGGTTGGACACCGCTCTATCGGGCGCCGCGTATTGAAAAAATGTTAGGACTCAAAGAAGTGTGGATCAAAGACGATGGCCGCAATCCCACTGCCTCGTTCAAAGATCGAGCGAGTTCGGTCGTCGTGGTCAAGGCGCGCGAACTGAAACGCGATCTGATTACAACCGCATCGAGTGGTAACGCAGGCGCGGCGCTCGCCGGTATGGCGGCCAGCGTCAAAATGCCGACGGTGATCTTTGTACCACACACTGCGCCGCAAGCGAAAGTGGCTCAGCTGCTTATTTACGGATCGATCGTGTTCTTGGTGAAAGGCAATTACGATGCGGCGTTCGATCTGTGCTTGCAGGCCTCGCAGGAGTTCGGTTGGTATTGCCGCAACACAGCCTACAATCCGATCACGGTCGAAGGCAAGAAGACGGCGGCGTTTGAGATTTGTGAGCAACTGACCCTCACCCCCGGCCCCTCTCCCTTGAAAGGCGAGGGGTGGAGTGCGCCCGATCGAATTTTTGTGAGCGTCGGAGACGGCAATATCATTTCAGGATTGCATGCGGGACTGCGCGATCTGGCCGCACTCAACTGGATCGATCACATGCCGAAGTTGATGGGCATCCAGGCGGAAGGATCGGCGGCGGTTTATAATGCGTGGAAAGCGAATCGATTAGAGATCGAGCCGGTGGCAGGCAAGACCATCGCCGACAGCATCAATGTCGATCTGCCGCGCGATGGACGACGCGCCGTGCGATCGATCCGCGAGACACAGGGTGAGTCATTGACCGTTAGTGATGATGAGATACTTGATGCGATGCGCGTGCTGGCGCGCGAGACAGCGGTCTTTGCCGAACCTGCCGCCAGCACCGCGTTCGCGGGACTCTTAAAAGCAGCTCAGGCCAATCGGATTGGCAAAGACGAACGCGTGGTGGTTGTGATCACGGGCAGCGGCTTGAAGGATGTATCGAGCGCGATCAAAGCAGCCGGGCAAGCGCACACGATCGATCCGGAATTAAAGGCCGTTAAAGCGGTCGCCCAATCGATCGGCTTGAGCTAAACCCCAAGATCAACATCGAACTAGCGTGACTTTTTGAATCTGACCGGGTTATAGTAGAATAGAACACAGGAGGAAGACACCCAATGATCAAAATAGTTGCAGTCACCACCGCTGGACTTCTGCCGCACGAAATCAAAGAGTTCGACATTACTATGATTCCGCAGCGTGTCAGCTTCGGCCTCGAGACGCTGCGTGATGGGATCGATATTTCCGACGAAGTATTTCTGCAGCGCCTCGCGAGTTCCAAACAGTTTCCGACAACTTCACAGCCACCCGCGGGCGATTTCCTGGAAGCGTTCAAGAAGATTCGCGGCGCAGGCCATGAAGTGCTGGCCGTGTTGATCTCAAACAAATTGAGCGGCACGGTCTCCTCGGCCAATACCGCCAAATCGGAATTGAACAACGACGCGGCGATTACGATCTTCGACACACTGAATGTGGCGGCGGGGGAAGGCTTGATGGTGCTGCAAGCGGCGCGCATGGCGCAAGCCGGCCAGAGCGTAAAAGAGATTCTGTCGAAACTGGAACACATGCGCGATCACGTGCAGCTGCTGTTTGTGTTGGATACGCTGGAATATCTGGCGAAGGGCGGACGCATTGGCAACGCCC
>JBGQGR010000291.1:0-4740 GCA_041497495.1 Anaerolineae bacterium
ACGGATCGCGCGACATTCGGCACACAGTCGATCGCGCAATCGGGATCGGGCGTGCGATAGTTGATCGTCGGCGGAAGTAAGTTGTGGCGCAGCGCTTGCACGCACCAGATCGCCTCGATCGCGCCTGCTGCGCCGAGCAAATGCCCCGTCATCGATTTAGTCGAACTGACCGGAATCGATCGATCGCCGAAAACGAGTTTGACCGCACGCGCTTCGAGTTTGTCGCCGAGGATCGTGCCGGGCGCATGGGCGTTGATGTATTCGACTTCGTCCGGTGCGATGTTCGCCTTTTCTAAAGCTCGTTTGATCGCGCGCGCCGATTGCGAAGCAGTTTCGTCGGGCGCAGTGAGGTGCGTGCCATCCGATGTCGCTGCATACGAAACAACTTCGGCTAATGGTTCGGCGTCGCGCTTCAGTGCGAAGTCCATCGATTCCAAAATCAATACGCCTGCGCCTTCGCCCATCACAAAGCCATCGCGTTCTTTATCGAAGGGGCGGCAGGCTTCAGTCGGTGCGTTATTGCGACGCGATAAGGTGCCGAGATTGTCGAAGCCGCCGATGCCTAACTTTGTAATCGCGGCTTCCGTTCCGCCGCAGATCATCACTTGTGCATCACCGCGTTTGATCGTTTCGACCGCCAAGCCGATCGAGTCGTTGCTTGTCGCACATGCAGACACGATGCCGAAGTTTGGGCCATGCACACCATACTTGATGCCGATCTGAACCGAGGCTGAATCGGCGACGATCATGGGGATCATCAATGGGTTCATATGCGTTGGCCCTTTGCTGTCCATGATCGCTTGGTTGGCGGTATAAGTCCAGATGCCCGCCGAGCCGGTGCCGATCATCACGCCGATGTGATCGGCCGTTTCGGGTGAGAAGATCAATCGGGCTTGCCGCACAGCTTGATCAGCGGCCGCGATCGCAAACTGCACCGATCGATCAGCGCGGCGTGCTTCTTTGATCGACAGGTGATCTATCGGATTAAAGCCCCACGCTTCGCCCGCAATCTTCACGCGAAATAGATTGGTGTCGAAGAGCGTGATGCGGCCAACGCCCGATCGACCCGCAACAATATTTGACCACGCGCGATCTGCATCGAGACCAACGGGCGAGATCAAACCCATGCCTGTGATGACGACTCGTGGAGAGAACATGATGAGTGAAGAGTGACGAGTGAAAAAAAACAATGCATGATGCGTAATGCGTCATCTAACTTCCAATATCCAATATCCAACGTCCAACTTCTAAATTCCAACTTCCAGTTTCTTCAACGCCTCTGCGGCGGCAGCTTGTGCGGCCAGTTGTTTGCTGGTGCCTTCGCCGCTGCCGATCGACTCATTGCCGAGAAACACTTCGACCGTGAACCACTTGGCGTGATCCGGCCCCACGGCGCTGATCGTACGATAGTGCGGCGTGGCGTTTCGATGCGCCTGGCACCATTCTTGCAAAATACTTTTGGCGTCGCGATCGCGTTCTTCGCTCACAATCCGATCGGCTTCGGCGGCGAGCAGAGGCTCTACAAATATTTTGACGGCCTCCATATTTTGATCGAGATACAATGCGCCGACGACAGCCTCAAACGCATCGGCCAGCAGCGATTGCCGCGCGCGTCCGCCCGTCTCGGCTTCGCCTTTGCCCAAGCGCAATAAACTGCCCATGTCCAATCGATTGGCATACTCGCTCAACGTTTCCATACGCACCAACGCGGCGCGGATCGATGTCAAGCGGCCTTCGGCAAATTCGGGATATTGCCGGAATAAATATTCAGCGGCAACGAAGTCCAACACGGCATCGCCAAGAAATTCCAGGCGTTCGTTGTCTTCACCGGGCAGGTCGGGATGCTCGTTTAGATACGATCGATGCGTGAGGGCGCGGGTCAGGAGAGCAGAGTTGGCGAAAGATGGGAGCATAAAAAATAACGAGTAACACTTGCACCGCACTGCGTGCGTTACAGTGCAGGTGTGCGTAACGAGTAATTCGGCTCAGCGCAATTACTCGTTACTTGTTACTCGTTATGCCTCATAACGTTTTATAATCAACACACTGTTGTGTCCGCCAAAACCGAACGCGTTGCTCATGAAGGTATCCACTTTTTGTTGGCGCGCTTTATTTGGCACATAGTCCAGATCGCAATCCGGCATCTCGCCTGATTCAAAATTGATAGTTGGCGGCAGGGTTGAAGTTTCGATCGCTTTGATGCCGAAGATGACTTCCAACGCGCCTGTTGCGCCCATCATATGGCCGGTCATGGCCTTGGTGCCGCTGATCGGAATCTTATAGGCTTGCGCGCCAAACACACTCTTGATCGCGATCGATTCGTACTTATCATTCAGCGAAGTGGCTGTCGCGTGCGCACTAATCCAATCGATGTCGGTGACTTGAAGCCCGGCGTCTTTCAACGCGCGTTTCATGGCACGTGCCGCGCCGACACCATTTTCAGCGGGTGCAGTGACATGGAACGCGTCGGATGTGCAGCCATAGCTAACTATTTCGGCATAAATTTTTGCGCCGCGCGCGCGTGCATACTCAAGGTCTTCCAAAATCAAAGTCGCCGCGCCTTCGCCCATGACCAGCCCGTCGCGATGCGCATCGAACGGACGGCAAGCATGTTTCGGATCAGCGTTGTTGTGACTCATTGCGCCCAATCGATCGAACGCGCCCATGCCGATTTCGATCAACGGCGTTTCACTGCCGCCGCACACCATCGCCTTGACTTCGCCTAAGAGAATCGCTTGATAGCTCAAGCCGATCGCATCGGCACCCGCTGAACAAGCCGAGACCGGAGCGAAGTTGGGACCACGAATATTCCAATCGATCGCGATCGAGCCTGAAGCGCCGTCGGCAATCGTCATCGGAATCGCAAACGGATGCAGCTTGCGCGGACCATCGGTCACATCGACGACCGATGCCTCAAAGAAACTTTTCAGCCCGCCCACTGCCGTTCCGTAGATGCAACCAATGTCATCTGCATTCTCTTCAGTAATAACTAACCCCGAATCTTCAAGCGCGATCTTCGTGGCGGCTACGGCCAGTTGGCAAAACCGATCGCGCCTGCGCGCTTCTTTGGCATCCATGTATTTTGCCGGATCGAAATTTTTCACCTGGCCGCCGATATGCACATTCAAGCGGCTGGTATCAAACAGCGTGATCGTGTCAATGCCGGAATTTCCGGCGGTAATATTCTGCCAGGTTTCTTCGAGAGTTGATCCGCAGGGATTCAAGGTACCCATGCCGGTAACCACGACGCGCTTTTTGCCAGTCATACTTGTCTCCATCAAAACGGTTCTTGATATGTAGTGCTGGCTGCGTAAAAATCGATCACGCAGTATGTATCACGCATTACTCTGCACATCTTTTTCCGTCGGGTGATAATGTCCTTCCACCCAGTGTTGATCTTCTGGGCCGATCTCTCGCTTCCACACCGGCACGATCTCTTTCAACCGATCGATGCCGTAACGCGCCGCTTCAAACACGCCTTGATCGCGATGCCCGGCCGAAACCGCAATCAGCACCGTAAACTCGCCGACGCTCAATTGTCCCACGCGCTGTACCAGCGCAATGCCTTGCACATCCAGCCATCTTGATCGAATTTCAGCGGCGACTTGTTTCATCTTCGCTTCGGCCATCGGCCTGTAAGCTTCGTAATTCAATTGAATCGTTTCGGCATCGCTGCTGACGCCGCGTACCGTTCCGGTAAAGGTGCACACTGCGCCAGTCGATGGCAGCGTGACCGAGGCAACGAGTTCATTCAGATCGATTTGCCGATCGGTGATGCGAAAAATTTCCGGATACTCGATCGATCCACCGCTGACTGGCGGGAACAGGGCGATCTCATCACCCGATCGGATCAGCGTTGACCCAAAAGCAAATTCTTGATTCACCGCGACCAGTGAAGTTGGCAATGATGGCGCGAGTTTAGGTTGAGCCAGCGCTAATCGATCGAGCAGCATGGCAACGGTTGCATCATCTGGCAGATCGATCTCGACGTGATTGCTGCCCGCGCGATCTTTTAAGGTGGCAAAGAGTTTAATTTGAACGTTCATCTTACTTCACCCGCCCTACGGAGCTTATCATTTCGAACCGCGCAGCGGTGAGAAATCTCCGCGATGATTAGCATGACTCGTTCATCGGGATAGAGATTTCTCGCTCCGCTCGAAATGACAGTGCGCAACATGAATTACTTCACTCAGCATGCTCGCCCGATAAAGCTTCGCGCGCTTCACGCACGATAAAGTACAACATCGCCAGCGCGGCGACTGTATCGGCCCACCACCACCCGAATAAATAATTTGCCGCCAAGCCGAGCAGCAGTGCGCCCGACAAATACGCGCACGCGATTGTCTCAAAGGCATCGGCGTGCAAAGCGCGACTACCAATCCGATCGGCGGCGCGCAGCTTCAAGCGAGCCAAAATCGGCATCAAGATCAATGAGGCCATCGCCAGCAGGATGCCCCAAATATTCGGTTCGGGCTTTGCTTGGGCGATCAATTCGCTGGCCGATTGAATTACAACATAGATCGCCAATGCGATCAGCGACCAGCCGACAATTTTCGACGCGCGTTGTTCGACGGCTTCAACTCGATCAGGATCGTGATCGCGCCGCTCGGCATTCAAGCGCCAAAGCAAAATCGATCCGGAGACTAGCTCGATCAGACTATCCAGCCCGAATGTTTCCAATGAGGTGCTGCGGCTGGCAAACCCGATCCACAAAGCGGCAACCGCTTCGAAGACCATGTA
>JBGQGR010000292.1:0-4738 GCA_041497495.1 Anaerolineae bacterium
ACCACGGTGGTGGATAAGATCGCGCCCAAGGCAATGAAGGCACCCGCCAATACAGCCAGCACAAACATGCTCAGCGGATTAAGATGCGCTTTCTTGACACCGATGCGTTCCGCTTTAGCCGCCATTTCGCCCGGCAGCAGAGCATCGATTTGAAGCTCAGTATTTGCAGACATGGACAGGCTCCTGATAAATTTTAAATGCACGCTAAGCTTAGCGGGGCCGATCGATCGGCGATAGTATCAAACGTCAATGAGCCAGCTTGATAGATGTCACCTGCAAAAAAAGAAGCGGCTTCTGGGCAGAAGCCGCTTCAACCCTGTACAGTGAGCCAGCCATATTTGGGCCGGGACGAGAGATAATAAGTTATGGCTGTCTCACTGATTTGACTGACTTAAGTATTATCGATTCGACGCCGGCTTGCCAGCGTCGATTGTCACCTGATCGATATGCCAAGCATCACACCGGTTTGCTCGACGGTACGCACTGCGTGCTTCGGTACGCCCTGCGGGCTTTACCGCATGGGTACCGCATGTGTCGGCCTCCTCTAAATCCCGATCGAGTGGGCTGGCGATCAAGATCACGAATCGATCGTTTCGGCATCATCCTCTTCCGCCACCGGCCTCGATCGCGGCAGCGCTAAAATAAAGATCAGCAAAACAAAAATCTGCGAGGCGACACACCAGTAGCAGATGGCATGCAGCACGAATAACTCGACGTACGTGAGATACAATTGAAACATCACGCCGATCAGCGCCACGCCGAAGATCAACTGCGCCGGCCACTGGTGATCTTCATTGGTCGGAATGAAACTCAATGCCAAGATCACCAGGTAGCCGATCAAGCCCAAGAGCGATACTGGAATCGGCCCCAGGAACGCATAGCGGCTGCTATTCACAAGTTCGCAGCTGCTGGCGCCGCCGCAAAAGATCGGCGCGCCGCTGACATGGGTGTAAGTTAAATACCCGGATACGCCCAGGCCCAACACGGACAACAGTGTGATCCATCGGAATCGTGTCAACATCGAGCCTCACTTAACTTTTTGAGCCACTGATTTCACCGCTTACACTGTTTAGCAACGTAAGAATAAATCTATGAAATCCGTGCCACACTTGCACCGCACTGTCCGGCGATGGTGCAGCCGCAGGGTGTACCACGGAGCAGTGCAGGTGTTCGTGGTTAATTATTTTACTTGGCGGCATTCAACAGCGGGCCGATATAGAGTTCGAACTGTTGGAGCGATAAAGCGCCAACAACTTTTTGGCCGTTGATGAACAACGTCGGCGTCTGAGTAACTCCGCGCGCGCTGCCATCGGCCGTGTCGCTGGTGACCTTCGATCGATACTTGCCACTGTTCAGACAGGTCGTGAAGGCAGTCGTGTCGAGCTGCAACTGCTGCGCAAAGCCCACTAGAATCGCGTCACTAAACGCGCCGACATTCTCGCCGCCTTGATTGGCAAACAAGGTATCGTAGTATTCCCAAAATTTATTTTGATCGCCGGCGCATTCT
Organism: Anaerolineae bacterium; assembly: GCA_041497495.1. Lineage (GTDB taxonomy): Bacteria > Chloroflexota > Anaerolineae > Fen-1058 > Fen-1058 > JBGQGR01. The sequence goes on from JBGQGR010000292.1 coordinate 1,508, forward strand.
GACGCTTCACCGGCCCTGATCGATTCTTCGCCGATAAAAGCATCGTGATGAAACACAAAACGCACTTTGCCGCTGCTGACGTACTTGCTTTCGATCTGCGGCAGCGTCTGCCGTGCGAACTGGCCGCAGGCTGGACATTGAAAGTCGCCATACTCTTCCACGGTGATCGGCGCGCTCGCATTGCCCAAGGAATTGCCGGTGACCTGCGCATGCTGCTGCGCGGCTTGCGGCAGACTGACCAGGACAATCAAAGCCACGCCTACCATCGCGGCGATGATGCCGACGATCCACCAGGTGGCCGAGGTATTCTTTTTCTGAAGAGGTCGTCTGGTTGATTTCATAGAATCCTCCGTTGGATCTATAATAACTTCAATCGACATATGATCGAGATCAAATTTATTCTACACCGGCGGACAGGCTTCGTCGGGTGACGGATGACCCATTGTACGGCGATGGGTGTCACTTCACGCCCGATGAAGTTAATGTACACTTAATCTATTCGGCGTAAAGCATAGTTTTGGAGCGGATATGGACATCGAACATCAAATCGAGACGCTACCAACCAAGTTAGGTCAAGCCGTTCAAAGAATTGAGGCGCCTAAGAAAATTTCCCTGTCGGATGTGATCCTCGGCGGACAGGATGGATTGGTCAACGTTTTAGGTGTGATCTTGGGCGTGGCCGCCGCGTCGAGCGATCCGCGGATTGTTCTGGCTGGCGGTCTGGCCGCCACCTTCGCCGAATCGATCTCAATGGGCGCGGTGGCCTATACGACCACACTGGCCGATCGGGATTTCTACTTGAGCGAGATCGAACGTGAGAAGCGCGAGATTCGCGACATGCCTGAATTGGAACGCAAAGAGATCGAGGACATCTTCAGCAACTGGGGCTTCGAGGACGATCTGCTTTCTCGATCGGTCGAGCAAGTGATGAAGGACGAACGCGCGTGGGTGGATGTGATGATTCACAACGAATTGAAACTCGCGCCGGTGCAGGACAGCACTGCATTCCGCAGCGCGTTGATCGTCGGCTTCGCCGCGATTGTTGGCTCGCTGGTTCCATTGTTTCCATTTTTCTTCTTTCCGATCAACACCGGCATTCCGATCGCGATCGTCATAACCGCGATCACCTTGTTCGGCGTCGGGGTGTATAAGGCCCGCACGATGGTCGGGCATCCGGTTAAGAGCGGCCTGCAGATGGCCGTCATCGGCACGCTGTCTGCGCTGGCCGGCTACCTCATCGGAGCATTGTTCAGCGCGCCACCTGTACCTTAGCCCCACCCTAATCCTCCCTGACGATTTCCCACAGATCAAATTTTCATTCCGAAGCCAATCGTCGGCAGGAGAGGGAATTGTTCGCTCCGTTATTCTTGCGTTAATACGCGATTTAAAAGAAATCTCGATCGTAAAATTGCAGACACTTGAGTTCTTGAAGAAGTCTTGATTCGTTTAAATCCACTTATTCCCCCAGATCGATCTGATCAACCGCGTGCGGTTCGAACCCGACGAGTGTGCCGCCAACTTTTTCATCACGTGTTCTTCTACCGATAAGTAATATAGAAGAAGTCTCGATTGTACGGATGCAGGAACAACGCCGGATCGCCGCTCATCTGATCGAGCAGCTTGTTGGCGGTGAGGGCATAGCCGGTTACTTTCGGATTCGAGGCGGCTTGATAAGTAACGAAGCGTGTGTAAAAGCCGTTGATGTCCAGCTGCATCGCATAATACGCGCCGCCTTGTTGCAAAGCATTGGCCAAAGTCTGCACCGTGAGCGAATTGCCCGCGGCATAGATCAAGAATCGACCGTCTTGACTGACGCCGAGGCCTGATCGCCAGGTGGTAGCGAGGTTCTTCACCGTGTAGCCCCACTCTTTGTGATTCTCGTCGTTGACATGCGGATTGACTTGGCCCTCATCGACCAGCAGCGGACAATTCTGCCGAAACGCGATCAGATCATTCGTCGCCGTAATATCGCGGCCCCACGCGCCAATCTTCACTGAACCGTCACTGAAGATACCCAGCGTCGCCATGTTGGCTTGCGGCGGTATGATCGTAATCCCATTCGTCAGCATGCCATAACCGCCGTGGATCGCTTTGAAGCCGCCGTTGAACGCGGCGATCAAATTATCGGCGGTTTGTTGATCGATCGGGATGATGCCGGGCCGCGCAAATGGCTTCACGCCTTTGGCTGCCACCGGTTCGATCGTGCCAGGCACCAGATGCAGATCGATCATCGATAGATCGATCCGCACGAGCGCAGCCTGCGCATACAACCGAGTCGGATCGGGCTGCACCACAGCGCGCGCCATGATCGGTTTGCCATTTACGGTTGGCCCAAAAGCCTGCCAGCCCGTATCCACATTCGAGGGCGCGTCGACGACATTGAGATACCCTGAAACTGTCGGCGCGCTAGCATGGGCTGAGGCCGTCGACGGTTGAGCCGTCAATAAGGTCGGGGTATTCGTCGAAGCATGAACTTCCGGCGCAGGTGAATCGGCAAAACTGATCTGCGGCTGCCCGCCGCTGGCTTGGTAACGCAATCGATTGAAGACATCTTGAATATGAAACGATAAACTTTCCAACGCCGCGACCGGTTCCGGCCCGACGATCGATCGCAGCGTGTCGGCCATGTCCGCGCCTGTGCTGGGCGAGATGACCGGAATCGCCACCAACGAGCACATCATCAACATCAAGATCGCGCCGACGATCAACACCACGCGCAACCAAATCCGTTTGCGACGTGGCTTCACATTTGATACTGAAACATTTGCGTCACTCATGAAAACCATCCAGTTCACTACAGACTCACGCAACCCTAATTCATTGCCTGGTACTCCAAATCATAACTTAGATCAATTAAGCGGGCGTGAAGGGCAACTAAACCTCACCTAAGTGACTGCTCGGCTCAATCGAGTGATGGGTATCTAGCAGGTCAGTGACATTCGCCACTGGGGAAATATCGGCCTGATCGATTAGAATAAAGGTCGCAGATGTGCTAAATTAATACCAATCCGATTAACTTTATTTCCTTAGGAGAAAACTATGCCAACCAAGACTGCAAAGGCCATTCGATCGAAACCCCGATCGAAAGCCAAATCCCCGAACGGCCGCACCAAAACTCGTTCGGCCAGTAAACCGATCGCGAAGTTCATCCCAACGAAACTCAAGCTGCTCAAGCCCGTGCCTAGCGATATCGACATCGCGCAGGCCGGTAAGTTGAAATCGATCTTGCAG
>JBGQGR010000293.1:0-4734 GCA_041497495.1 Anaerolineae bacterium
CGTATGCAGCGCTCGTAACGGCCGTGAAGATACTGCCGGATGCGGCGAAAGAATTTTTGCCGTTCATCATCTTCCTGGTCACGATCAATGTGGTCTACGGCGCGGCGATTGCGATGGTGCAGAAGGACTTCAAATACGTCATCGGTTTCTCGTCGGTCAGCCACATGGGTTTGGTGACGATGGGTTTCGCTACGATGAATCAAGTTGGCCTGAACGGGGCCGTGCTGCAGATGTTTAGTCACGGCATCATGACAGCGCTCTTCTTCTCAGTCGTCGGCATGATTTACGATCGGACTCACACGCGGCAGATTCCAGAACTTGGCGGCTTTATCAAATTCTTCCCGATCGTCGGCATCGCTTTCATCATCGGCGGTCTGGCCAGCATGGGTATGCCTGGCTTAAGCGGTTTCGTCGCCGAGCTGCAAATCTTCATGGGCTTGTGGAGCGGTCCGGCCAACGGTGCCATCTATCCGTGGTATCCGATCATTGCGATCCTCGCGATCTGGGGTGTGGTGCTGACGGCGGCTTACGTGCTGCGAGTTGTGCAGCAAGTTTTCTTTGGCGATTGGGATCCACACAAATGGCATGATCTGCGCCCGATCAATCTCGGCGACAAATTTGTGTTGGTCACTTTCACTCTCATTCTCATCGTTGTCGGACTCTTTCCGGGCGTGCTGATGAACATGATCAACAGCGGCACCGCGCCGGTCGTCAAGTTGTTGGGAGGCTAACTCCGCATGACTGCTGAGCAACTCAATCAAGGCCTGTGGGCCGTTCTGCCCGAAATTTTATTGTTCGTGGTAGGCGCGATTGTGATCGCTGTCGATCTGATTCAACGCGGCAAGAATCGACGTGTGCTGGGCTGGCTCTCGACACTGGGCGTGATCGGCGTATTGGTGCTGGTCGTATTCCAGACTGCGCCAATGGTCACGTCGAACGCAACGTATGAGCCGTTCTTCAGCGGCATGATCCGGATCGATCTAACTGTGCAGCTGTTCCGCATCATGTTCCTGGTAGCGGCCGCGCTGACCTGCCTGATCTCGCTTGACTTCAAACCGATGAAGCAATCGAGTGAATACTATGCCCTAGTTTTGTTCGGCACGTTGGGTATGGGCTTGATGGCGGCTTCGAATAATATCCTCATGCTGTATCTGTCCTTGGAAACAACCAGCATCTGTTTGTACATGCTGGCCGGTTTCATGCGCGACACGCGCCCCTCGACCGAAGCGGGCATGAAGTATTTCTTGTTCGGCGCGTTCACTTCGACGATCATGTTGTATGGCTTGAGTTTGCTCTTCGGCTTTACCGGCCAGACTACCTACCAAGGTATCGCTTCGGCATTGGCCAATCTTGATAAATTGCCGGTGATGGTCGCGTTGGTCTTGGTGTTGGTTGGGTTCGGTTTCAAAGTTGCCGCGGTGCCGTTCCATATGTGGACGCCCGATGTGTATGAAGGTGCGCCGACGCCGATCACCGCTTTCATTTCAGTCGCGTCGAAAGCGGCGGGCTTCGCTGTTTTGATCCGATTTTTCGTGCTGGTCTTTGGCCCGGTTCAAGAACACTGGGTCGGCCTGATCGCCGCCTTAGCGGTGGCGACGATGACGCTGGGCAATGTGTTGGCGATCTCGCAGAAGAACATCAAGCGCATGCTGGCCTACTCCTCGATCGGCCAAGCGGGCTACGTGTTGATTGGCGTGGCGGCCGTGGGCTATCTTGGGACTGCGGCAGTGTTATTCTATTTGGCGGCTTATGTGCTAACGAACATCGCGGCCTTCGCGGTGGTTGAAGTGGTGACGAATACAACGGGCAGTGAGTTGATCAAAGACATGGCGGGCTTCAGCCGTAAATCGCCTGCTGTTTCGTTCGGGCTGCTGGCGGCAATGCTGTCACTAGCGGGTGTGCCGCCGCTGGCGGGTTTCTTCGGCAAGTTCTATGTCTTTACTGCCGCAGTTGGTTATCAGGCCACTGATCCGGTGACGGGCTTGGTGACACATCCATTGGTCTGGCTGGCGATCATCGGTGTGTTGAACAGCATCGTCGCGTTGTACTACTATCTGATCATTCTCAAAGTCGTGTACGTCGATCGATCGGAAGGCGATACAACTGAAGTGCAGGTCAGTGGTACGTTAAAGATTGGCTTATTCATCGCGGCAGCCGGTATGCTCGTGATGGGCATTCTCGCCACACCGTGGTATGACCTGGCAACTCAAGCGGCCAAGTTGTTGCACTAAGCGTTGATCCTTGCGGCGGTTGTGCGATTTCGCACTTTGACGAATTGAATATCGTGTGATACCATATGCGCCAGAGCGCGCCCCCTCAACTGAGGGCGCGCGCATGTTGTAACATGAACGAAAACAATCCCAAAACTTCGCCTGTGGCATCGGTCAGTGATGGTTTAAAACAGGGCAGTGTGATCGGTGTGCAGATCGGCTGCATGGCAGTTGTCATCACGCTGGGTGCGCTGCTGTTGGGATTGTGGCTGGATGGGCTGTTGCACACCAGTCCGTGGTTGACGATTGGACTGTTGCTCATCAGCATGCCGCTCAGTGTCTTTGCGGTTTTTCGATTTGCGTTGCGCGCCGCCCGCTTGTTGAATGCGCGTAACGAAAAACTTGAGGATAAGTCTGTATGAAATCGATGAAGAAACTCTTTTGGGCAGCAGTCGTCATCGTCCTGATCATGTTCGTCTGCGGCTGTGGGGCGATATTCAAGCTGCCCACCTTGGCTCAATATTTTCCAGCGACCCTGCCGCCCATCACCGTTGAAGCCGAGCCAGTCTTGTGCCTCGGGGGCGATCTGCTCAATGGCTGCACGGGCGGCTTTGCTATTACGAATTCATTGGTCGCAACGCTGATCGTCGATGCGCTGCTGATCGTTTTCTTCTTGATCGCGGCCCGGCGGCCCAAGCTAATCCCATCGGGCATTCAGAATTTCTTCGAAACCATCATCGACATTCTATATAATCAAGCACAGCAAGTTGCCGGATCGAATGCGGCCAAGATCTTCCCGATCGGCGCGACGATTTTCCTCTTCGTGTTTTTTGCCAACTACATGGAACTCGTGCCGGGTGTCGACAGTATTGGCTACGTTGTCCATGCCGAAGAGGTGCAGGGTTATGAACTGTCCGCGACGTCGCCAGTCGCGACGCTCATGGTCAATTGCCCGGCATTGACTCAAGAAAAATTCGACGGGTTAACTACAGATGCCAAAGCTGCGCGAGTCACCAACGGTTGCAAGACACCGGGAGCCGACACCGAAGAGAACAAAGGCTGGGAAGTCATTCCGGCTGTGCGCACGGCGACGACTGATATCAATACCACACTCGCTTTGGCGCTGGCGGCAGTGGCAGCCACACAGGTTTACGGTGTGATGGGTCATATGCCGCACGGCAAGCAGGGCGTGGGTGCAGTTTTATCGGGCATCAAGCGCTACTTGAGCAAGTTTTTCAACATCGGCGGATTACGTGCGGAAGGTGCGGGCAAGGTCTTCGGCGCGGTTGATCTGTTTGCCAGTTTGTTGGAAGGCTTGAGCGAGTTCGTTAAAGTCATCTCTTTCACCTTCCGACTTTTCGGCAACATCTTCGCCGGAACGATCTTGATCTTCGTGGTGATGAGCTTAATTCCGTACGTCGGCCCGGTGGCGGCCTTGTTATTGGAAACATTCGTGGGCTTGATTCAAGCTTACGTGTTTATGATGTTGACCTTCGTGTTCATGAACACCGCCGCGCAAGTGCACGGCGAGCACGCCGAAGGTCATTAAGACGAGACCTGAAGTATCGAAATTATTTAGTGGGAGGATCCCTAACAATGACTCCAGAAGTTGCTACTCTCTTAGCGAAATATTTGGGCGCAGGCTTGGCGATGATCGGCACGATCGGCGCCGGCATCGGCATTGGTTTATCGGTCGGCGGCGCAGTGCAGGCCATGGGCCGCAACCCCGATGCAACGCCGACGATCCAGACGAACATGATTCTGGGCGTGGCCTTCGCCGAAGCCGTCGCGATCTACTGCTTGGTCGTCTCATTGATCCTGTTGTTCGTGATCAAGTAGTCGATTTGGCTGAACTAACAGGAGGCGTGATTTGTTACCATTAGGCATAGTTCCCGGCATTGTGCTAGCACAGTGTCTCAACTTCATCATTTTGTTCATGGTGTTGCGGGTGATTGCGTTCAAGCCGCTGTTAGGTGTGCTCGAACAACGCAAGCAGCGCATTGCCAAAGGTTTGGAAGATGCGCGTCTGGCTGAAGAGCGCCTGGCGAATATCGACAAAGACTATCAGGCGAAACTCGACGAAGCGCGTGTCGATGGTCAAAAGACCGTCGCTGAGATGACCGCGAATGCGGAGAAGCAGGCATCCGCCATCGTCGCTAAAGCGAACGAGGATGTCGCGCGCATTAAGACACAGGCTCAAGAAGACGCCGAACTCGAGCGTAATCGCGCATTAGGCGATCTGCGCAGTCAGGTGGCCGCCCTCTCGATGGCAGCTGCCAACAAGTTGATCGGCGACGCGATGGATGAGAAGCGGCAGCGTGCGTTAGTCGATGAATTCTTCAGCGGTGTGAAGGCGGGCAAGGTCGAGTTGTTGGATGTTGGCACAAAGGCGGCCGGTGCTAAAGCCGAAGTCACTTCTGCGCTGCCACTGTCCGGCGATGAGCAAGCATCGATCAAGAAAGATCTGACCGGACGCGGCGCGACCGAAGTCGCCTTCAAAGTCGATCCGCGAATTTTGGGCGGC
>JBGQGR010000294.1:0-4720 GCA_041497495.1 Anaerolineae bacterium
CCAGACAATGGTGCCTACTTCGGAATCGACGCGAACCTGCCGGAAGAAATTGAGATCCTCGAGTGGTTGGAAAACGCCGCCCCGTCCCACGATCTTTTTTTTGAAATCGATCAGTCCTCGAATGCCATCAGAAAACGTTAGTTCGAGTTTGTAATCTTGAAGGTATTGAACATTCACGATACGGGGGAACATAGGTATCTCCTTCGTACTATTGTAGCGGCTCAATTTTCTGCGGGAGTTGGCTGGTATGAATTCGTTGCCAATTATCAAACAACTCGCGTTGGTGAAGCGCCGCCCACTCAATGACCAGTGAAGTCGCCCGATTTGGCAAATTGCCGTTCAGGATATGAATTGGATCGATCGCAATTTGCGCTTCTGAATCGCCATAAATAGCGTGAAAGTGCGGCGGATCGTGATCGTCGTAATACATTCGTACAATGATTCCGAAGAAACGACTGATCTCTGGCATAGTGTAATTATTGTATCACGTCTTAGCTTGATCGATTTGTTCGCCTCAAGACAAAACCAATCATCAACTGCAGTTCTTCCACGCGAAGCAACCACGCAGTAACCGCGAAAACGGCCGCACCGATCATCATCGATCCGAGGCCGCGAATCAATACGCCTGCGCTAGCAGTGAAATTCAAGAAGACGATCACGCCGATCGACATCGCGATCGATGCGGCGATTGTTTTCAACGTCGTCATGACGAGACGTCGATCGCCGAGGCCGTGCAAGCGTTGGTGCAAAACCAATATCAGCAGGATCATTTCAATCAGTATCGCGATGGTGTTGGCTAATGCCAGTCCGGCGATCTGCATCGGACCGATCAACGCGAGGCTGAGTATCAAATTGAGGACAAGCGATAAAACGCTCAGCAATACCGGAGTGCGCGTATCGTGCATCCCATAAAACGCGCGTGTCAATATTTCCACGCCCGAATGGCCGATCAAGCCCAACGCGTAAAAGCCCAACGCCGTGGCGACTAATTCGGTCGATGTATCTTGAAACTTGCCGCGCTCGAATAGCAGTTGAATCAATGGCACTCGCAGGACGAGTAAGCCGATCGCAGCTGGAATGGCGATGAACAAGATCACGCGTAAGGTCGCCGATAAGGCCGATCGGAGTTCGTCGATCTTACCGCGCGCATATTGATCGGAAAAAGTGGGGAAGGCTGCAATCGCCACCGATTGAGCGACGACGCCCTGCGGCAGCAACATTACTCGCCACGCATAATTCAGCGCCGAGACTGCACCTGTGTTTAACGTTGAAGCGAGGATCGTTTCGACGATGAAGTTGAGTTGCACAGTCGCCAAACCCAACACACGCGGCGCCATCAAGCGAAAGACTTGCCGCACGCCGGGATCGCGCAGACCCAATCGGGGTGTGAAGCGCGCACCCGCTTTGATCAAACCGGGCACTTGCACGATTAAATGCAGTGCTGCGCCGATCACTGCGCCAATCGCCAAGCCATAAATTCCATACGTTGACGACAAAAAAAGCACACCGCCGATCATGCCGAGGTTGTACATGCTCGGCGCGAGACCCGGCAGCCAGAAATTTTGCTTGGCATTGAGAATGCCCATGATCACACCGCTCACGCCAAAGATCGTCGGTGCGATCAATAAAAAGCGCAGGAGTTCAGCCGTGAGTTGTTGTTTCTCGGCATCAAAGCCGATGCCGAGCAGATCGCTGACGAGCGGGAAAGCGAAGATGGCGGCCAGGAGTGAAACGACAGCCAAGACAAGCAGCATGATGTTGATGATGTTGCCGGCCAAGCGCCACGCGCCTTCGTCGTCATCGCGAGCCAGGTAGCCGGCGAAAGTTGGGATGAAGGCCGAAGCGAGTGCGCCGCCGGCGATCAGGTTAAAGATCAGATCATTGAGACGCGATGCGGCGTAATATGCATCGAGCGCGTCGGACGTACCGAAGTGCGCGCTGATGACCACATCGCGCAGCAAACCCAGCAAGCGGCTGGCGACGAAAGTGATCATCACCACGGCGGCCGCGCGCGCAATTTGTCGATGGGAGGAATTTGTCGGTGTCACGAGCGGCGATTATACCATGCGGGATGCGTGATGCGTGATGAGTGAAAGACGATTGCGCGTAAAGATTCCACTTTCTGAAATCGTTTTTCATTTCTGGGAGGGGTTACACGTGCGGTAAAGCACGCAGTGCATACCGGGGGTGGGTAGACGCCAAAGAGCCAGTGGTCGCTGTCCACTGGCTCTTTAGCAAAAACAAGGAGGAGAAGAAGAGATGTTTCGCCCGCTACTCTTCGATTATAAATTTACCCCATATCGCTCTACTTAACTCGACTAGAAGCCTACGATTCCCCTACGAAACTGTCTAAAATAGGCTAGATCGATGCTTAATAGCGGTCTAGCAGCCATCCGATAGTTCTCCCGCGCTCGACGGTGCTCTAACTCACATTTAGCGACTTTCTAACATTCCTCTAGTGCAAAACGGCATAACTCCAGCCCAATGTATTGTATAATCAGTGCAGATGACGGCAATCGAGATCGATCCGCGCGTTGAGCAGCGATTGCAGACAGAGCGCAATATCTGGCTGGCCACCGTTCGAGCGGATGGCCGTCCACATCTGGCGCCGATCTGGTTTGTGTGGCATGCCCATAAAGTTTATTTCTGCACTGCCGCCCAGAGCATTAAAGCGCGAAATATCAGCACGAATCCAAATGTAACGCTGTCGCTGGAAGACGGTGACAAACCGATTGTGCTCGAAGGGCCAGCTAAAGCGATCGAGCAAGCCGAACCAGCCGTCGTCGCTGCTTTTCAATCGAAATATAAATGGAACATCACGACAGATCGAGAGTACGATCGAGTGATCGAAATTGAAGTGGAACGCATAAGGGCCTAGGGCGGACAAGGACAAATAACTATGATGCGATTCGATCGATTCACCGAGCGCGCGCAGGATGCAGCCAACCGCAGCATTGAAATCTTGCAGCGCTACGGACACAACCAAGTAGATACCGAACATCTGCTGTTGGCGCTGCTGGAGCAGCCCGACGGCGTGGTGCCGCAGATTTTGGAAAAATTGAATGCCGACGTCACGGTCATGCGCGGCAAGTTGGAAGAGCTTTTGAAGCAATCGCCCAAGGCCGCGATCTATGGCGGTGGCACAGGCCAAGTCTTCATCACGCCACGCGTGAAGCGTGTGCTTGATCTGGCGCAGGAAGAAGCCAATCGATTGAAGGACGAATATATTTCAACCGAGCATCTCTTTTTGGCGATCAGCACCGAGCGCAACACGGCGGCCGCGCGCTTGTTGAGCGAAGCGGGCGTGACGCGCGAACGGATCAACGACACGGTCAAGTCGATTCGCGGCGGGCAGCGTGTGACCGATCCGGGCGCAGAGAGCCGCTATCGCACGCTGGAAAAATACAGCCGCGATCTGAGCGCGCTGGCGAAAGCCGGCAAACTCGATCCGGTCATCGGCCGCGACGATGAAATCTTGCGTGTAATTCAAGTTTTGTCGCGCCGCACCAAAAACAATCCGGTGTTAATCGGCGAAGCGGGCGTGGGCAAGACCGCCATTGTCGAAGGGCTGGCGCAGAAGATCGCCAACAATGACATACCGGAAATTTTGATGGGCAAGCGCGTGGTCGCGCTCGATCTGGGCGCGATGGTCGCCGGTTCCCGTTTCCGTGGCGAGTTCGAAGAGCGCTTGAAAGCATCGATGGAAGAGATTCAACGCGCGCAGGGCGAGATCATTTTGTTCATCGACGAATTGCACACCGTCGTCGGCGCGGGCGCGGCTTCGGGCGCGCTGGATGCGGGCACTATGTTGAAACCGGCGCTCGCGCGCGGCGAACTGCAATGTGTCGGCGCAACGACGCTGGATGAGTATCGCAAGTACATTGAGAAGGACGCGGCTTTGGAGCGGCGCTTTGCGCCCGTGTTTGTCGATGAGCCGAACGTCGATGAAACGATCGAGATGTTGCACGGCTTGCGCGATCGATATGAGGCGCATCACAAGGTGCGCATCAGCGATGAAGCGCTGGTCGCGGCGGCGCATTTGTCGCAACGCTACGTGACCGATCGGCGGCTGCCCGATAAGGCGATCGATCTGATCGACGAAGCGGCGGCGAAGCTGCGCGTGTCGTTGTATACCCTGCCCGCCGATCTCAAAGAGATGAAATCAGAAATCGATCGGGTGACCGCTGAAGAAGAGGCCGCAGGCCTGGCGCGGGATTATGAGAACGCCGCGATCTTGAAGAGCAAACGCTTGCAGATCGAAACCGAATTCAACCAGAAGCGCGAAGAGTGGCAGCGTGAAAAGAATTTGGATGAAGTGGTGGATGAAGGCGACATCGCTTCGGTCATCGCGCAGTGGACCGGTATTCCGGTGGCGCAAATGATGGAGACTGAATCGGCCAAGCTGCTGCAAATGGAAGACCGACTGCACGATCGGATCGTCGGGCAGGATGAGGCGATCGCCGCGCTGAGCGATGCGATCCGCCGCGCCCGATCGGGCTTGAAAGATCCATCGCGGCCGATCGGCTCGTTCATCTTCCTCGGCTCGTCCGGCGTGGGCAAGACCGAACTGGCCAAAGCCCTGGCCTGGTTCATGTTCGATGATGAAGATGCTTTAGTGCGCGTTGATATGAGTGAGTATCGCGAGCAGCACACGGCCTCTCGATTGTTCGGTGCGCCGCCCGGTTATGTAGGCTATGAAGAAGGCGGCCAATTGACCGAA
>JBGQGR010000295.1:0-4704 GCA_041497495.1 Anaerolineae bacterium
CAAAGCGCGCCGCTTTGGCGGCGGCGGGTGATCCATCGGAACACAATAGAACTTTCATAGGTGCTTCATCCTTTTGAAGACTACCTGATCCATAAAAGAATGATCGGTGTGCCGGCGAGCAGCAGTATGAAGATGCTTAGATTGCGCCGGTTGGCCGTAATTCGATTCGCTAAATTCAATACTTGCCGCTCATAGAATCGATATAAGGTCAGCAGAATGATGATCGAAACCAGCGCCACAGTGGCCATCTCCACAAAGACGACGGTAAAAGCTTGCGGTCGGTTCATAAACAGTGACGCCACCAAAGTGTCGACAAAGGTGGTGATGTTCGCGCCCATGATGTAGGGAATGACATTCTCGCGTCGGATGTAGCCGCGGGCCGAGAGCGGGACGAGCAAACTCAACGACACCGACACGGACATGGAGAAAGTGGTCACTGCACCGCCGAGCAAGAACATCACGATCGGTTTGTAGAGCAAGCGGGGGGCTTGATCAAACTCCGTCCCGCCGAGTTTCAATTCGGGCAGAGCACGATCGATCAAGTTGAAAGCCAATAAGATCACGCCCACGCCGACGACGAAGATGAGCAGGCCCGGCGCCCAGCCGGTGATCCACTGCACGATTGGCTCGAAGATCGAATCGATGAAGGACACCAGTTTGCTGGCGGCGGTGATGCGCACCGCATCGAACGTGCCGTTTGCAATAAAGTAACTACCAATGAACAGAACGGGAATGTAAATCGTCCAGGTGGTCAGCAGTGAGAGCAAGCCCATGCTCAGGCTGCGTTTCGGTTCGTGGCCGCGCAGCAGGTAGATGAAACCGATGAATAATACGATGAACGACGCGCCCATGCGCGAGCCGTTAATCATGGTGAACGTTTGGAGTTCAGTGATGGCGCTGCCGTCGAACAAGCTTAAGGCGGCTGCGGCTACGGGCGATCCACTCAGCACCATGTAAGCGCCCAGCCAGCCGAAGCCCAGACTGTTAACGGGCGTCTTCAAGAGATCCGTGCTTTTCAAAATCGGCGCGAGGTCGCGCGCGCCGGCGCGCATCAACTGCAAAGCGAGCAGGAAGACGAATAGACCGAGGAGGCCAAAGAATATTTTTTCGAGATGAAGGCGGCGGGGGTGGGCCGTTGTGCTCAACATGCTCCTGACAATAAGCTAACGAGTAATTACTTTTTACTCAGTCACCTTCGCAGCGCGGTTCAAGTGTCGCTCGCACTGACCCTGCGGAGGGTGAGTTACTCATTACTCATTATTTCCTTGTCCAACTGTGCGTAGAACTTGACCATGAATTCATGTCGCTGCTGTGCAATCCGCCTGCCGGTAACGGTCTGCATACGATCTTTGATCTTGGCTAACTTCACCACGTATTCATGGACGGCCGTATGCTGCCGCGGATTGGCTTCGTGGCCGTTCATCGGATCGGTGTAATCGGCCGGCACGTCGGCCCACAGTTTTTGTCCGCGCCACCCGCCGAACGCAAAGGCGCGCGCAATGCCGATCGCGCCGATCGAATCGAGCTTGTCCGCATCGAACAACACTTTGGCTTCGAGCGTGTCCGGTGCTGGGCCCGATCGGAAGCGGTGTGCCTCAATGGCGTGTGCAACCGCTTCGATGAATTGATCAGAGTAATCATTCTGAGTGGCTGTTGAACTTTCGTGAAGTGAAAGATCGGTAGGAAGCGAAGAACGCGCTGTTTTCGACTTCGCGGCGCTGTTTTCGACTTCGCCGCTTCGCTCAGGATGCTTCGCAAGGTTCTTGAGAATTTCTCGCGCTCGATTCGCCGCCGATGTTTCATGACTGGCGCGGCCCTGATCGAGGCCGATGTCGTGCAGCAAGGCCGCTGTTCGCACAATTTCGACGTCCGCGCCTTCGGCCTGTGCAATCTTCTCGGCCATATGCAGCACGCGCAGGATATGATCGAAGTCGTGCGCGGAATCCGCATCGGCAGGATAGAGTGTGCGGGCAAAATCGATCGTGATCATATTCATCCTGTAGGGCGAGCCTTGTACCCGCCCATTTATCGGGCGACCACGAGGGGCATCCCTACGAAATTTTATTCTGCGCCAAATCGAACACGATCTTCGCGACATTGAAGGCCGCGTTCGGACGTGAAATCTTGCGCGCGTTTTCCGACATCTGTAACAACTTGGATCGATCATTCAACCAATCACGGAGCGTCAATACAACTTGCGCGGGACGCGGACAAAACGCGCCCGCGCCCGCAGCGACGATATATTCGGGATTGCCTTCTTCTTGCCCCGGCACAAAATCGAAGAGGATCATCGGCAGGCCGCGCACCAATGCTTCGGCGATGGTGTTCGATCCGGATTTAGTGATCAGCACGTCGGCCAGCGCCAGCCAATCCGGCATGGCGCGGGTGAAGCCAAGCACCTTGGTTTCCATTGGCCATTCGGTTTGTTCCAGCTGTGTACGCAGATCGTTGTTGCGTCCGGCAATGATGATTAGCAACGCGTCAAGACCTGACTCGCCCACGGCATGCGCAATGTCGTACAATCGACCGAGGCCCTCGCCGCCGCCCGTTAACAAGACGATCGGTTTGTCGCCGGTAATGCCCAAGCGCCGCCTGATTTCGTCGGGGTGATCGATCGGATCCAGAAAGCGCGGATGAACCGGCAGGCCGGTCACGCTGATCTGATCGGCCGGCACGCCGTGCCGCAGCGCGCCATCGCGCGCAGAGTTCGTCGGCACAATATAATTTTTAGCGCCCGGCGCGCACCACAAAGCGTGATTCGTGATCAGATCGGTGAACACAAACGCGCAAGGAAAGCGCAGCCAGGTCAGCGGATAACCGTAAGTCGGATGAAAAGAGACGACGAGATCGGCCGGATGATCGATCATGCACTCACGTGTGGCGCGTCGCATGGGCCGCCACAATACGCTGTAACCGAGACTGATGCGCAGTCGGCCGTTGAGAAGATGATACACAAAGCCGAGCAGCGGGCGAGCGAAGCGCGCCGTCTGTGTGTAAGTTTGCTGGCCGCGATTGTAAGGAAACGGCGCGTAGTCGGCCAACATATCAACCAACTCAACACGCGCCGCATCACCGACGGTGCGACGCAAGGCTTCACGCACGGCTTCCGCCGGCGCGCGATGTCCACCGCCGACATCGGCAAATAGAAAGAGAAGTTTAACGGGCGTAGGGTTCACGATCTATTGGGCTTGAAGAACGATCGGATGTGATGGCAGATCGCGCGCAATCGATCGACGATCGAATTCGATCATCAGCCACCGGCAGTGGGCCATTGCGATGGCGGCTCGTGCGGCACAACAGGCAAGCTCACCGGCCGGCGCGGATCTTGAATGAACAGCAGCATGATCGCCGCGCCCAGCCAGACTACTACGGTGTTGAAATAGAACGGCGCGCTATGCGCAATGGAATCGTACAAGATGCCGCTCAGCGTTGGGCCGACGACTTGCCCCACGCTCAAGGCGCTGGTGTATAGACCGAAAGATTTTCCCCGGTTGCGATCGCCACTGAGATCCGCGACGAGCGCTTGCTCGGCGGGCGTTGCGGCGCTGAAAGCAACTGCCTCGCTAACCCACAATATAATGTAGGGCAGTAGCACCCATTGGCCGATGATCGGCAGTAGGATGACGAGATTAGGCGCGAGCATGCTCGATACACCACTCGTGATCAAGCCGGCGGCGATCGGCGGTTTGCGGCCAACCCGATCGGCCACTTTGCCCAAGCGCGATTGTAGAAATGAAAACACAATCGCCGACGGCAGATAAGCAAGGGCCAACACCAACGCATCGGAATTGATATTGCTCTGCACGAATTGGATCAAGATGGGCGTCAGGCCGGCATTGGCGACTGACGTGCACAAAACGATAGCGGCCAAAATGAGCAGCGGTTTGGTGATGGTCGCTTTTTCGCTGACCGTTTGTCGCTGCGCTTTGTGATATGTTTCGGGCAGATGCTGCCAAGCCAGCCATAAGCCAAAAGCATTCATCACGGCGTATAAGCCAAAGACGATCTTCCACGCGGTCGGATCGAAACGGCTGAGTAGCAAGATCGGCGCGCCGATGACAGCGCCGTACAAACCACCGCGCGCCAGCATTTCCTCGACCGATCCGAATAAGTTACCGTGATTGCCTTGCGCGGCGAGATCGGCGGTGATGGCGTAGGCGCTGAGCCACAACATTCCAGCCGCGACTCCTTGCATCACGCGACCCCACAGCAGCCACTCGTATGAGCTGCCGGTAGCAATGAACACATTCGACAGCATTTGAAGGGTGACACCGGCCAAGAAGAAGCGCCGCCGCCCGTACCGATCGATCGCCGGGCCGACGAGCGGACGCATCAACAGCGTCATCAGCGCGTAAACGCTAAAGAGCGTGCCGACTTGAGTGGCGTTGATATGTAGATTTGATGGGCCGTAGATCGGAATGCCCAGCGTGAGCACGCCGAGGGGGAAGGACGACAGCAATAAGGCGCGCCGCATCACCCATAGCGAGCGGGCAGTGGTATCCATATTGACGGGCTGGGGAATAAGCTCTTTAAATTTCTGCATCAAGTATTCAGTCTCAGCGTTCGGTCAGTGGTGAATGTGCGTGGTCATGCGTCGGGATTATAGCACAGTCGAAACGTGCCGGACTTCAAAGATTGGCAGTTGAAGCCGGATCAGCCCGCCGCAAGATCGATTTGAGCCGCTTCTCAAAATCGTGGCGAGTC
>JBGQGR010000296.1:0-4683 GCA_041497495.1 Anaerolineae bacterium
CGTACAGCGCGGCTTGGTGCTGGTACATAAACTTAAAATCGGTCATGGCTTGGCTTCATCATGGAAATCAGATTTGGTCGGGCTGATCACAAAAACCTTACGAGGGTTCAGTTAAGCACAATCAGTTGTTGCCAAAAACCCGTGCAAGGTCAATCACGGACATCAGTATAACAAAAACCTTGTCGGTGCTAATCATGTGTGTTAGAATCATTTGGGAGTGAGCGGTCTACCAAACTTATGCGACTTTCATTCCGGCGGATGGCCGGGTTTTTATTTATTGGCCTGCTGATCGAGCTTAGCTTCGCTGCCGGGCTGCTGTTGTCGCCGCAGTTGTTAGGCCGGCCGCAAACTCGCGCAGCTGTCGCCCAACGCACTTTATTTGATGAAGCCTGGGCGCTGGCCGAGTCGCAATTCTTCGGAACCGTGCCCGCCGAGCAAGCGCGCACTTACGCTGCTATTCACGGCATGATCGGCACGTACAACGATCCGTATACCATCTTCGCCGAGCCACCCGCGACCGAATTACAAGACCAACAACTCAGTGGCAAGTTCGGCGGTATCGGCGCAAATGTGCGGCGCGAAGCGGACGGGCGCATCATCTTATCGCCCTTCGCGGATCAAGCCGCGGCCAAGGCCGGTGTGGAAGAAGGCGATGTTTTAATCAAGGTTGATGCGAACATCATTAGCGCCACAACGCCACTTAACGATATCCTGGCCTGGCTGCGCGGCGATGTTGGGACACCCGTCGCGCTTGAAATCACGCGCGGCACTCAACAATTAGCTTTTACCATAACACGTGCTGAGATCAATACGCCGTCGGTGACATGGCGAATGTTGAGTGAAGCGCCGGACACCGGCTATATCGACGTGACCATCTTTTCGCAAACGACGAGCGATGAGACGCTAAAGGCGATCGACGATCTGCGGCAGCATGGTGCGCAGCGTTTGATTCTCGATCTGCGCGACAACGGCGGTGGTTTATTCAACGCCGCGATCGATGTCGCCAGCCAGTTTGTCGAGGGTACGATCGCCATCGAGACCCATCGCGATCAAACGGAATCGTCGTTCGCCGCTCAATCGATCGGGACCGCGCGCGATCTGCCTTTGGTCGTGTTGGTCAATCACGGCACGGCCAGCGCCGCCGAAATAGTCGCCGGGGCCATTCAGGCTAAGCGGCGCGGCGCATTGATCGGCGATCAAACTTACGGCAAGGGTTCGGTGCAAAATATTTTGCCGCTGTCGGATGGATCGTCACTGCATGTCACCATCGCGGAATGGTTGACGCCTAATCGAATTCAGATCACGGGTAAAGGCTTAACGCCCGATGTGGTAATCGCGCGCACGCCCGAGGATGTGCAAGCCAATCGGGACCCGCAGCTCGATCGGGCGGTTGACTATCGATAGAAGTCGGAGATTGGAAATTGGAGCGTGTAGCTTAATCGACAATCTAACTTCCAATTTCTAACATCAAATCTCTAACTTTAAATTTCAAGGAGAGGTATGGACAATTCAGGACGTAAATTATTGTACGGTTTATTAGCCGTGATTCTCGCCGTGGCAATTGGCTCTGGCGGATTTATGTTGGGCTTTGCCAGCGGACAAAGTGCGCCGACGACGCGCGGATCCGTTTCAACGGCGGTCAGCCCAACTCTGCCGGATGCAACGGCCGCGCCAGCGCCAGCAAGCGCAGCTGATCAATCGATGCCGCTGTTCTGGGAAGCGATGCAAATTCTGCAAGATAAATACTACGGCACCGATCTGCCCGATCCGATCACACGGCAGTACGATGCCATTCAGGGCGTGATCTTCGGTCTCGAAGATCAATTCACTTCATTCATTCCACTGCAGGCGACCAAGATCATTGAAGAAGATGCGACCGGCTCCTTCAGCGGCATTGGCGCGTACGTGCAGCTGAACAAGGATCGCGCTCTAACCATTACGCGCATCTTCAAGGATTCACCCGCCGAGAAGGCCGATTTGAAGGCTGGCGATATAATCATCAGCGTCAACGACGAAACGATCGTCGGCCAAGACTTATACGCACAGATCGCCAAAGTGCGCGGCCCGGAAGGCACAACAGCCAAACTCACCATCGTTCGCGGGCAGGACAAACCATTTGACGTGTTGGTGATCCGCGCCAAGATAACCATTCAGCTGGTTGAATCAAAGATGATCGGCGGCGAGGTGGCTTACGTGCGTCTGAGCGAATTCTCCGCGACGGCAGCGCAGCAGTTGAGTGAAGCGATCGATCAATTGCTGGTGCGCAACCCGAAAGGCCTGATCCTCGATCTGCGCGACAATCCGGGCGGCTTTCTCGATCAATCGATCGCTGTTGCTGATATCTTCTTAAAAGATGGCATCGTGTTATATGAGCGCACCAAGCCGGGGCCTAATCAGAAAGAGAACATCTTCCGATCGACGGATCAAGGCATTGCGCAGGAAATTCCGTTTGTCGTATTGGTAAATGGCAACTCGGCCAGCGCTGCCGAGATCGTCGCCGGCGCGATCCAGGATCGCGGGCGCGGCCAGCTCATCGGCACGACAACCTTTGGCAAAGGCGAGGTAGAAGAACTGGAGCATCTGAGTGACGGATCGCAAGTGCGGGTGACGATTGCCCATTGGTTCACGCCTAATAATCGCGAGATCAACGGGAAGGGTCTCGATCCGGACATCAAGGTCGATGCGGGCAACGATCCGGCCAAGGACCCGCAACTCGATCGCGCGGTCGATTATCTGCTCAGCGGGAAATAGTCTCAATCAGAGCCCCGCGAGGTTTTGGAAACCTCGCGGGGCCGTGTACTCATCATGCCCAAAGCCACCAACGGCGACATCAAGATCGTCGCCACCAATCGCACTGCCACGCACAACTACTCGATCGAGGATCGTTTCGAGGCCGGTCTCGTCTTGCGCGGCACCGAGATCAAATCGATCCGCGCCGGGCAAGCCAATCTGCGCGAGGGCTACGTGCTGCTGCGCCGCAACGAATTATTTTTGGCTAACACACACATCGCGCCATACGATCCGGCCGGTCGCGGCGGTCACACTCCGCTGCGCGAACGCAAATTGCTGATGCATCGCAAAGAGATTTTCAAGATCGCACAGAAGATCAACGAGCGCGGCTATACGCTTATCCCTCTAAAAATTTATCTCAAGCATGGCCGCGCCAAGATCGAAATTGCCTTGGCGAAGGGCAAACGCGAGTATGACAAGCGGCAGACGATCGCTGAGCGCGATGCCGCCCGCCAGATCGATCGAGTACTCAAGGAACGGCATTGATGGATCGGTTTATTGGGCCAGACGGCGGACCGCTCACTTCGCTGCGATCGATCAACGAGCTGCCCGCGATCGATCGCGATCGAATCTATGGCACGCTGATACAGCCTGGTGTATTGACGCGCTACGCCATTAACCCGATCGATTTCCGATGCCCGACGGGCGAGCGCTTAGTCGAGATCGATGCGCCCCCAGGCACGAGCTCGGTTGAAGTCAAAGTCTGGCATCAGCCGGGCGCGCGTGATCCCGTGCTGTACTTCCAATTGGCCGACACACCCAATAACCAATTGATCGTCTTGCTGTTTGTGATCAACGATCCGGCAGGGCCGCGCTTCGACATCGATCGCAACTGGCGCGGCGAGCGCACCAAGTTTGGCACGATGAGCCGCAACATCGAGGCGGAGATCGAAGCAATGAAGGCCGGACTCGGCCCGGGGCAAATTCGACGCGGACTGCACTTGTCGCGCGATGTGCAAGCAACCTTCGAGAATTTCGTTGCCTGCTTGGGGCACGAATTATTTCTCTTCGAGCCACTCGCTTATCACACGGCGATTCTGTTCGAACGCTACGGCTGTAACTATAGTGTGGGTAAAAAGAAAATGGAGTGGATTCACCACGAATTTCAGGTGGCGAGCGGGGAGTTGTTCAAGCGGCTGGATGGATCGACGCCGTTTCGGATGCCGGGTGCGGAAAAAACCGTGCGCGGTCGATCGTGGGCGATTCACGATGGGATTTTAGGTGAGCCGTTTACCGCGATCCATATGTATCGACGGATTGGAGTGGAAGCGGGGATCAATACATTTCCAAGTGCGGAGTGGTAAAACAGGTAACAGCGGCAAGCGGCTAGACTCCAGCCGCTTGAATCAGATAGAATTCTTTCCAATCAAACTTCGTGCCTGCCGCAAAGATTTTTTCCTGCCCGCGATGCCGCAGAATCACCCGCCCCGCTCCAAACACCTGGCACGACTTTTCCGCAAGATCAAGCAGACAGGCAGTATTTTCATCAAGCCCCAACATCACTGCCGAATCGGGCAGCAGGTCTTCCATCTTCTTCAAGCGCCGTTTGCCAATGAAGCAGTAGCGCGTATCAAAATCTTGGCCGCCCTCTGTATTGTTCCAATGCGGCATCACGGCCAAGTTCAAACCCTGCGGACCGAGTAGATCCAATCCATCGACCCAATACGGATCGTGTCCCGCTTTGAATAACTCATAGACTGGCACAACGAAGCGGCTCATCGCAATTGCCGCTGAAGAGGCAAAAGCTAAATGGCCGCCGCTATTTAATCGAGAGGCAAAAGCGCGCGCGATCGGCGTATCGATCCACTGGCGCACGGCGTACGTCGGACTGCCCGGCCCGGCAAAAATATAATTCGCCGCTTCGATTTGCCCAGCGACTTGATCAATCCGATC
>JBGQGR010000297.1:0-4679 GCA_041497495.1 Anaerolineae bacterium
ACGATGCCCAACGCGGGTTGAGCATCCCAAAGTTTTTGGGTCAGTTGATCGGTCGGCACCACTTCGAGCGCGTTAGGCGCAGGATCACCCAAGATCGATTTCAGCGCTTGCAAAGTTGAATCAGTTAGTTTGAGGGTGCCGGTGAAGGTGCAGCCCTCGCAGGTAACCGGCTGGCCTTGCCAAGCCGATTGAACTGCGCTCCACGGCACATCATCGATCGCGGTGGGGAACGGTGCGACGAGCGCGAACACCCATTGGCCGATCACCGGCACATCGGCGTGCGCGGTATAACCCACTTGCAGACTGGCCGTGGCCGGATCGCCCGCTAAAGTAAATTGAGCCGGCTGCGCTTTGATCATTTCATCGAGGTGCGATCGAACGGCTGCGGGCAGTGAGCCTGGTGAGTAGATCGCAATGGGTTTGGGCGCAGCTGTCGGGGCAGGTGTCTTCGTCGGCACCACACTGGGCGCGATCTTTGGGGTTGGAGTGGCGATCGGGCTGGAGCAGGCCGCCAGGATTAACATCAATGCGATCGAGATGATCGCTACCGAAAATTTTTGAAATCGATTATTCATATCAGCTTAGCTTTCCTGGTAGGGTGTGCTTGTAAACGAGGCGCAATAATAACACTGCGCGCGCGAAGCGACAAGCACAATCGAGTTATAATACGTATAAGGTTTGACTCATGCGCCGCCGATTATCTCCGTCCCTCATCCTGCCTTACTTCTTATCGATCGTGATCGTCTCGTTGATCACCGGCGCGTTCTTCCTGGTCGGCATTCAAAGTGACACGCCGATCGTCGCGCTGTTGTATCTGCTGCCGGTTAGTTTCTCCAGCGCAGTCTGGGGTCTGGGGCCAGGCATCGCCGCTGCGCTGAGCACGTTCTTTGCCTTCAATTATTTTTTCATTCCGCCGACGTTTACCTTGACGGTTCATCAGCCGCAAGATGTATTGGCGCTGATTGTTTTTTTGATCGTCGCGGTGGGCATCAATCAATTGGTTGGCCGCGCCCGCACGAGTCTGTTAGTCGTCACGGCCCGCGAACGCGAAGCCAGCCAGCTGCACGATTTGGGCACGCTCCTCTCCACTTCGCATGACGATGGATCGATCGCGCGGGTGTTGGCCTATAAAGTTTCTCAGACCTTGCAGGCGGATCGAGTGGGGGTCAGTGTGGAAACCCGATCGGCTTTGCAGCCCTTATTGGCCGTTGAGCCGCATAACTCGCCAAACCCGATCACTAAGCCAACGATCGTTGTAGCGTTGATGACGGCGCGCGGTCTGCAAGGCGAGGTTCGAGTCTGGCGCAAAGAACCGCTGTCGATGGGTGAAGAAAGATTGTTGCAAACTTTTGCGACGCAAGGTGGGCTGGCGCTCGATCGATCGCGCTTAGCGCAAGCCGATACGCGCACCAAAGTTTTGGAAGAGAGCGATCGCTTGAAGTCCGCGTTGTTGTCATCGGTGTCGCATGAACTGCGCACGCCGCTGGCGACGATCAAAGCCTCGATCTCCAGCCTGCGATCCGAGACGGTCGAGTGGGATTCGGCGGCGCGGCACGATCTGTTGGCGGCGATCGAAGAGGAAACAGATTACTTGAATCAACTTGTCGGGAACTTGCTGGATATGTCGCGCATCGAAGCGGGCGCATTGAATCCGCAGAAGAAATGGAATTCGCTGGCCGATATTGTCGGCAGTGTGTTGACACGCATGCGCTCAGCCGCGCAGCAGCATCGTATCGAACTCGATCTGCCGGACGATCTCCCTTTGGTGTTAGTGGATTACGTGCAACTGGCTCAAGTCTTCAGCAACTTGATTAGCAATAGTCTCAAGTACGCGCCGATTCAGACCATGATCAAAATCTCAGCGCGGATCAAAACCGATCGCTCGATCCAGATCGAAGTGATCAATCAAGGCCCGCCCGTCCCGGCGGAACATCTCGATCGGATCTTCGACAAATTCTATCGGGTCACCGCGGCCGATCGAGTGACCGGCACGGGCCTGGGGCTGTCGATCTGCAAAGGCATCATCGAAGCGCATGGTGGTCGCATCTGGGCGGAGAATCGATCAGATAGATTTGCTTTTGTGTTCACCCTGCTAGCCGAATCCGTCAATCAACTGCAAATGCCGATTGAGAGAGAGTCAATGTGATCAGCGATTACGTGAGCATCCTGAGCGGAGCAGCGAACTCGGAGAGATCGCTGCGCAGTCGAAGGAAGCGGTTAATGCTGAATTCGCTCCTTCGACTGCGATGTGAATTCGGAGAATTCACATCTCCGCTCAGGATGCTTTAATGATTTTTGAGAAAGAAACGCCATGACGAATCCACCGCGCATATTGGTGATTGATGATGAGCCGCAGATTCTGCGCGCCATGCGCACGATCTTGACCGCGAAACAATTTGATGTGGTCACGGCTTCTCGCGGTGAAGAGGGTCTGGCGTTGGCCGCCGCGAATCCGCCGGATGTGATCGTGCTTGATCTCAGTCTGCCGGACATGGACGGCATTCAAGTGTGCGCGCGCCTGCGTGAATGGACACAGATTCCGATCATTGTCTTGTCGGTGCGCGACAACGAGCGCGATAAAGTTGCGGCGCTCGATAAAGGTGCGGATGATTATTTGACCAAACCGTTCGGCATCGAAGAACTGTTGGCGCGTATTCGCGTCGCGCTGCGACATTCAGTGCAATCGCGGGGCAGCATGAAAACGATCGTCACTGCCGGAACACTGTCGATCGATTTGGCGAATCATGTTGTGACGCGCAACGGCGAAGAAGTGAAACTGACCGCGACGGAGTTCAAGTTGCTAGCCTATCTTGCCGCGAATGCCGGCCGGGTGTTGACGCATCAAGCCATCCTCTCGCACGTGTGGGATCCGGCCGATGCGGATCACATCGAATATCTGCGGGTGTATATGCGGCAGCTCCGCAAGAAATTGGAAAACGAGCCTGAACAGCCGGAATTTTTGCTGACTGAACCGGGCGTCGGCTATCGCTTCGCGGCCGATGATTAGCGCCCCCCCAATGTTTTTAATTGACCGCGCAGTCCTCACACAAAGAATTCTTTATCTATTTTTATGAATTCTTGACGCAGTTCCCCTCCGTTTTGATCCCTTTTTAACGCAAAGTGTTGTTCAATAGATCATAGAGAACCTCTACTCTAACGAGGAGATATTTAGTCATGGATATTCTCTATGTCGTTTTGACTTTGATTTTCTTCGCACTGTCTTTCGGTTTGCTCAAACTTTGCGAGCGCGTTTAAGGAGGCGATCATGAATCTACTGTATCTCGTCGGCGGCCTTATTGCGCTGGGCCTATTGATCTATCTGGTCGTAGCGCTGTTGAAGCCGGAGGCCTTTTAATGACACTCAATGGTCTGCTTCAAATTGGTTTGTATCTGGTCATCTTGATCGCGTTGGCTAAGCCGTTGGGATCATACATGGCGCGTGTGTATGAAGGCCAGCCGATTTTGCTCGATCGCGTTTTCGGCCCGATTGAGCGGTTGATCTATCGGTTGTGCGGCATCAAATCCGATCAAGAGATGAACTGGAAAACTTATACCGCCGCAATGCTGATCTTTAGCATCTTCGGGGTATTATCACTCTATTTGCTGCAGCGCGTGCAAGATGTCCTGCCGCTGAATCCGCAAAGCCTGGCGGCCGTGTCGCCCGACTCGTCGTTCAACACGGCAGTTAGCTTCGCTACTAACACGAACTGGCAAGGCTATAGTGGCGAAACGACGATGAGTTATCTCACCCAGATGATCGGGCTGACGGTCCATAACTTTGTGTCGGCGGCCGCCGGCATGGCGGTGCTCGTCGCCTTGATTCGTGGTTTTGCGCGCCGCAGGGCGCAGACGATCGGCAACTTCTGGGTCGATCTGGTGCGTACGACATTGTATATCTTGCTGCCGTTGGCTTTTGTCTTTGCGCTGATCCTTGTATCGCAAGGCGTGGTGCAAACATTCAACGCTTATCAAACGGTACCTCTGCTGCAAGCGACGAAAGACGCCAGCGGAAATTTGATCACATCGCAGACGTTGGCCGTAGGGCCGGCGGCATCGCAGATTGCGATCAAGCAACTGGGCACGAACGGCGGCGGCTTCTTCAATGTCAATTCGGCGCATCCGTTTGAAAACTCGACGCCCTTTAACAACTTTCTGGAAACATTGGCGATCCTGCTTATCCCCGGTGCGCTGTGCTACACCTTTGGCAAGATGGTGAAAGATACTCGTCAAGGCTGGGCGTTGCTGGCCGCGATGACCGTGATACTTGTCGTCGCGATCGGTGGCGCTTATGCGGCTGAGTCGGCCGGCAATCCACAAGTTGCCACGTTAGGTGTCGATCAAGTTTCCAGCGATATCAATACGGGCGGCAACATGGAAGGCAAAGAAGTTCGCTTCGGCGTCGCTGATTCCGCACTGTGGGCAACGACCACAACGGCTGCTTCGAATGGTTCAGTCAACTCGATGCACGATTCATATACACCGCTAGGTGGTTTGGTGCCGCTGGTCATGATCCAATTTGGTGAAGTGATCTTCGGCGGCGTTGGATCAGGCTTATATGGAATGCTGGCGTTTGTCATCATCGCCGTATTCGTGGCGGGCCTGATGGTCGGTCGGACGCCCGAATATCTCGGCAAGAAGATCGAAGCGTACGAAATGAAGATGGCCTCGATCGTGATCCT
>JBGQGR010000298.1:0-4655 GCA_041497495.1 Anaerolineae bacterium
CCCCTGCTCGATCGTGTCTTTATACCACGCATCATCAAACTGAGTGAGTTTTGCCGAATCGTTGAGCGCGGGCGCCCGATCGGTTCCGACACCGTTCTGTCCATGGCAGATGCCGCAAACATTCTTGAAGATGACGTTGCCCCGATCGATATCACCGACCAACGGCAGCGACTTGCGGTCGATCGCCGTTGGCTCCCACGATCGAACGAAGGCGACTAATTGCGTCACATCTTCATCGGTCAATGGCCCGCCGTGCGCTTGATTCCAGGCCGGCATTTCAGTATTCGGAATGCCGGAACTGACCGTGCTGAAGATTCGATCGTCACCGGTGTTGTTCAAAAATATTTTGTCATTCAACGCCGGGGCACTGACGCCTTCACCATTATCGCCATGACACAACGTGCAGTCTTTCTTGAACAAGGCCGCGCCCGCGTTCACCGCAACCTCTTTGTCATGAGCCTCGACGCTGGCAATGCGTGTCGGTTCGTTCCAGATATACAGTTGGAACGATCCCAGAACTGCCAGAGTTAGAATGAGGGCCACGGCTACATGCCGAGTGTAATTTTCTTTTTGGCGCATAAGTTGCCTCGATCGATCTTCTATGGTGCACAGACTTCCGAAGTTTCAAAAACTTCGGAAGTCTTTACTCAATTAGGCTGAAACATGAAAAACCTGCGCCGGATCGAATTTATCGCGCGCGATCGGGTTACCGGTGTCGACGACGAGATTGCCGTCCTCCAGTGTGATCGGAAAAATATCCAACGGGCGTGGCGCCGGTCCGCCGATCACTTCACCCTGCGCGTTGAACAACGATCCGTGACACGGACAATGAAACTGTTTCTCGTCCGAGCGATAAGGCACCGTGCAGCCCAAATGCGTGCAGCGCTGCCACATCGCCAGGTAACCGCCATCGTCTTGCGTCGAAATAAAGAAGTGACCTTTTTGCACCAGGCTGACCGTATTCTTCTTGAACTCTTTCGGACGGCCGGCAACGATCTTGCTGCCGAAGCCGCTAGCATTGGCGCGTGGCTGAAGATATTGCAGCAGTGCGACTCCGGCTTGTCCGAACATACCCGCCAGCGAAGCACCCCACGCGATGCCTAAAAATTGTCGGCGCGTGATGCCGGATTTCTTGGGTGTATCGTTCATCAGTTTCCTCCGACTGTGTTGTAATCAGTCATTGAGTATTATTAACCGCAGAGTACGCGGAGATCGCAGAGTTTTTCAAAATTTTTCTCAGCGTTCTCAGCGGTAAAACTTTTACAGACCGTTAAACGGATTGTACCCATTCGGCATTTGCCATGGCAGATACATCTTGAAGCCCGGCCCGCGGAACAAAAAGCCGCTCAGCGTCAACACCACTGCCGAGATGAGCATCACCGTGAACAACGCCAGCATCACTTCGCGCACACTCGGTTTCCAGCGGCGCAAGACCAGCACGGGCAGCGCGACCATCACGCCGATAATCAGCGCGGGCAGCAAACCCTGCGCGATCCACTCTGGCACTTCGCCGCGCAGCAATTCGCGCAGACTGAACGCGTTATCAAGCAAGATGTAGATCGGCATGATGATCGCGGTATACACTGCCGTCCAGCCGACGATCCGCTTGCCGCGCTTCGATGAGAACCATATACCCGCGCCGGCTCGCGCACGATCGATGTAGGGCAATGCGATCAGGAACACAACGAGGATCGTCGGGATCAAGATACCCGCGACGAGCGGATGCATATGCTCGAGCAGTTCTTGCAAGCCCATGAAGTACCACGGAGCTTTCGCTGGATCGGTCGTGATCAATGGATTAGCGATCGCTTCGAGCGGCGCGTTCTTGATCAAGGAGAAGACAAAGATCACGAACGTCACGCCGAGCAGCAGCACGATCTCCCACAGCAAAACGATCGGGAAGGAGAAGACTGTATCGTCTGGCCCTTTGCCGACCAGCGGGCTTTCGCCGGGCATCACTTCGACCAGCGCGTAAGTCTTGTTGGTGTGCTGTGGGAAAATTTCGTCAGTGGGTTGATCAGCCATAATCGATCTCCAAATTCAATCTCAGGCTCGCCAACCGTGTCCTCGCGGTTGGTATTGAGACCCCCGCGTGGACGCGGGCTTTGAGCATCATGCTCAGCGGTTAAGATTTTTCTTCACTCGCATCGTTCGCGGCGAGGCCGCCATCTTTGCGCACGCGCCAAAAATGCAGCGAAATACCGATGATCGTGATCAGCGGCAGGATGGCGATATGCAGTGTATAAAACCTGATCAGCGCGTTCTGTCCCACATCGATGCCGCCCAGCAGCATTTGCTTCACCGCAGTGCCTGCCACCGGCGCATAGCCTGCAATGTTCGTGCCGACGGTAATCGCCCAATACGACAGTTGATCCCACGGCAGCAGATAACCGGTAAAGCTCAAGCCGAGCGTGAAGATCAGCAGGAACACGCCGACGATCCAGTTGAATTCGCGCGGCCGCTTGTAGCCGCCGGTATAAAACACGCGGACCATATGCAGAATGACGACGAGCACCATCGCGTGCGCCGACCAGCGATGCATGTTGCGCGTGAACTCACCGAGCGGCACCGAGAGTTGAATATCCTTCATCGATGGATACGCACGCTCGATTGACGGGATGTAATAGAACATCAAGATCACGCCGGTGAACGTCAACACCGCAAACAAGATCGTCGAGATGACGCCGAGGCCGAAGGTGTACGACCAGCGGATGCTCTTGCGGCTGACTTTGACCGGATGCAAATGAAAGAAGACATTGCTGGTCATCGTCAACGATCGATCCATGGGATTGTCCGGCCAGCCGTGCCGGAAGAACGATTGCCACACACGCGATCGGGTCAGGAAACTCCAGCGGGTTTTGGTTTGAACGGTCATATGATCTCCATTACTTTGTCTCTCGCCAACTCGAAAAAAATTTAACCACGGATGACACGGATGTCACTGATGAAAAGAAAATTAAAATCCGTGTAATCTGTGTAATCCGTGGTTGCATTTACGCATCCACAAATTGAATCTCTTCCGTGAAGCGGAATGTTTCCATTACGACAGCCTCAGTCGGGCAGCGCGCCGCGCACAAGCCGCAGCGAATACACTTCGTCGGATCGAACAGCATCGCGCTGGCAGCCGATCGGTTTTTGATCACAGCCGCCACATTGTCGTCGCCGCCGATCGCTGAGGCCGACACCAGCTTCAAGCAATCCTCCGGGCACACATCGACGCAGCCGTTGCACAGGATGCACAACTCGCCATCGAACACCGGATTGATCGAGCAGATCAAACAGCGCGCGCCCTGCTCTTGCGCCACATCTTCATCAAAGCCGACTTCGACTTTCGCCACGCCGACGCGCCGTTCGACCGGCAGCGCGGGTGGCTGCTGGCGCGACCAGTGCAGATAATCTTTCAGCGGCCCGACATCCGGATAATCGCGTTTTGAAATCGTGGTGAAGAAACCTTTGCGCACCGTTTTCGGTTGAACGTTTTGCAGATAGGAATGGATGCCGCGCGCCGCGCGCTGTCCATCGGCCACGGCGTTGATGATCAAGCGCGGACCAAACGCGATGTCGCCGCCCGCGAACACACCGGGCGCAGTCGTCATCAACGTTTCTTTGTTGATCGCCAACGTGCCGCGCGGCGTGACTTCGACGCCGTCTTCGGGCTTGACCAACGCCAATTCGCCCGTCTGCCCAATTGACACAATCACGCTGTCACATTCCCAAATTTTTTCGCTGCCCGCTTCCAATTGCGGATTGAATCGGCCGCGCTCATCGAATGCGCGCGTAACGTTGAGTGTCTCCAACCCGATCGCGTGTCCGTCTTTGCCGAGGATGCGCTTCGGCGCGAAATGATTGTGGATGGTGATGCCTTCTTCTTCGGCCTCGCCGACCTCGATCGGATCCGCCAGCATCTCCGATCGATCTTCGACGACAAGGCAGCGCACTTCTTGCGTCGATCCCAAACGCCGCGCCTGACGGGCGACATCGATCGCCACGGCCAGATCGCCGCCCGATTGAGCCGACTGGCCCAATCGAGCAGCGGTCCGCGCCACATCCATCGCCACATTGCCGCCCCCAATCACGAGGATCCGCTTCCCCAGATCGAGGTTATAACCGCCGAGATTCACATTGATCAAGAAATCGACCGCGCGCAGCACGCCGTCGAATTGTTCGCCTTCGACATTGAGATTGCGGCTGGCATACGTGCCGATCGCAATGAAGACCGCATCGTACTCGCGGCGCAGATCGGCGAGTGAAAAGTTTTTGCCTAAGGCTTGATTGAGTTTCAACTGCGGGCCGAGCGCCAACACCGATTGAATTTCGAGATCGATCAGTTCGCGGGGCAATCGGTATTCAGGCACACCGAGTTTCAACATCCCGCCCGCAACGGATGACGCATCGAAGATCGTCACATCGTGGCCGAGCATCGCCAGATCGTGCGCGCACGATAAACCGGCGGGGCCAGCACCCACGATCGCGACATGCTTACCCGTCTTATCGCCGCGTTTGCGCGCCGAATTCAAGCCGGTGCGGCTCGTCGGAAAAGTGGTGTTGCCCATATCGAAACCGGCGGTCGTGCCGAAGTAGGTGGGCGACGCGGGCGCTTGCTGCGGCGTGCCGCTCTCGCCCATGTACACGCCATAGCGATCGTTGACAAAGCG
>JBGQGR010000299.1:0-4635 GCA_041497495.1 Anaerolineae bacterium
GGCGAAATTTGCTTATTGTGAGTGTCGATCATCCAAGTCAGGAAACAGCAAAACGTGGCCATTCATTACTTTGATCGGCTTGCTGCGGCCAGTTGCTCGAAGATGCCGCTCCAGCTCTCGATCGCGATCGCGTACACCGCCGTGCGTTTCAACTCTTCGTCGGTGATCGGTCGATACTCTTTGCCCGCTTCCATCTGCGGAAAATATTTTTGGAGCAAGCCGCTTAACGCTTCCCGCTTTTCAGTTGCTGCGTCTAACACGCGGATCGATCCGAAGGCAATCACGATTGCGTATATTCGATTTGTATCGAATTGACATGACCAGCTAAGGTTATAACGCACACTTTATTGAAAACGTGTGTATCAATTCACCCCGCACTATCTTTTTCTCAGCTAATTTACCGCTTGGCAAGCCTTCGAATCGACTAGCCACCGCTCGCGGCCAGAGGCACCGTGCCTGAGTGAGCCCGGATCTGCGACTGGAAGAATAGACCGCAGTCGGACCGCATGCCACGCTGCAGGGCTTGTCACCGTATCAGTATGCAGCGACTCAGACCTGAACTTTCCACTTTTGAGTGGTACTAATTTTGGGGTGTTGACACCAACGCATGGAACACACCCGCGGCGCGCCTTTTCATCCGATGACCCAAGGCAAGATCGAGCGCTATCACCGTTCGATGAAGAATGCGGTAACCTTGCAAAACTTCTATTTCCTGTGGAACCTGAAGAAAGAGATTCCGCGCTGTGTGACGTACTACAACACCGAGCGGTACCCTGAGCCGTTGAACACTCTCACCCCGGCGGGTGTATACTTTGGCCGAGCGTCGGAGGTCTTAACTCGACGAGACGAAATCAAACAGCAGACGCGACAGGCGAGACGCTTACAGTCTCTGCCAGTCCGCGAATTTGCAGCAGGGCGGTAATTAGGCGTTGAGCGTGCAGCAGGCAATCGGCCATATTCAATATTTCAAAAAGAGAGGACAGATCATGAAGCAGCGCAGAACTATCGTCGGGTCTCTTAGTCGTGTTGTGCAGGCACTGGCTATCGTGTTGCTGTTGAGCAATGCAGGCAGTGTTCAGGCGACGGCCCGCGTCTCGTCCGATAATCATGCGCCTCAGGGCACCAGTCCTGCAGCGCCGAATGCCAATTCCTGGTATGACGGACTGATCCAGTATTCGACCATCACGAACTGTTTCAGCATTATTCAAGGTCTTCCTTACCAGGAAAGCGGTGCCGGTACCTACGTCGGTTTCATTGCCGATCCGAACGCCGGGCAGCCGGCACCCAACACAACCTACTATGTGCACGTCATCATCGCGGGTCTGGGGAACTCCTGCAGTGGTCAGCGGGCTTATATCGATATTCAACTGCCGGCGAATACCTCGCTCGACATCAGCGGCGGCCATCCGGTTTATTGCTTTTACGATGGCACACCCGATCCCGGCGATTGTCCGCAGTCGCTAGCGCCGTCCGTTTACAATCCGGGTGCGTATAAGATTCTCTCGCCTGATGCCGCCCATGCCTACACCTGGCCGATCCCGCAAGGCCACATCCTTGAAATTCAGATTCCAGTTCGTTCGACCACCGCGTTAAGCAACGCAACCTTTCAAGCGAATGTCTGGATGCTGGATGGCAACAGCAGTCCTTGGCTGCGTCCGCAGCAGGGCGTGTATGTGTTTAGCACTTCGCCCACGATTATCTATCCCAGCCCCTCGACGATTACGGTGACGGCGACAACGGCGCATTCGCAAGCTTATCTCTATACCTTCGGGGCGACGGGCACAGGCTATTTTGATCTAGGCACGACGACCAGTTACGGTCTGGTGCACGAGTCAGTTGCGATCACTTCGGCGGGCACGGCCTGGTTGGTGTGGGATGATTGGGGGCCGCCGCCGCTGGCACCGGATACGTTGTATCACTGGCGCTTTACTTTCACTACGGGCGTCCAGACCTACTACGGCGCCGATCAGACCTTCCGTACCTTGCCGGATGGACGCGTAACGATCGGTCAGGGTCAATCGGCCGGCTGCACTTCGACGGCGCTCACGACTGCTTTGGCGACGGCCAAAGAGATCATCTTCAACTGCGGCGCGCTGCCGATCACGATCACGCTGAGCAGCGCCCAATCGATCGCCTCGAATGTGACGATCAATGGCGGCAACAAGGTGACACTCAATGGCGGCGGCTCATTCAATCACTTCTCTGTGCAGGCAGGCAAGCAGCTCACACTTACTCAAATCACCTTGGTCAACGGCTACACTGCCAACTGCGGCGGATCGATCTATGTGCCTGGCGCGGCCAAACTAACGCTAAACGAGACGCGCTTCGTCAACAATCGGAGCGACTTTCAAGGCGGCGCAGTGTGCGTGAACACGAACGGCACCGCGTCGATCGCGAACACGCTGTTCATGAGCAACACCGCCGGGACGCATGGCGGCGCGATCGGGAACTATGGATCAACGTCGATCAGCGATAGCAAATTCACGGGTAATACGGCGGGCATCAACGGCGGCGGCATCGATACGACCGTGTCGCTGTCGATGTTCAACACCGCCTTCATCAGCAACACGGCCGGGGTGCGCGGCGGCGGCATCAACAACTTTCTGGGTGTGATGTCGATCAGCAACAGCAGTTTCAGCCGCAATGCGTCGAATGGCTATGGCGGCGGCGTGTCCAACGATGCCGGCTCCGCTTCAATCGTCGGCAGCACGTTTAACGCCAACGTCAGCCACAGTGGTGGCGGCCTGCAGAACTCCGGCAGCCTCAATCTCACCAACAGTACGGTCAGCGGCAATCGGGCCAGCGCGGGCAATGGCGGCGGCCTGTATTGGGTCGCGGGCTCGATCGGGTTGTTGAATACAACCCTCGTGAGCAACACTGCGACGACGCAGGGTGGAAATATCTATGCGGGCGGTTCCTATAACTCGGCGATCAGTCTCAAGAACACCATCGTCGCAGCGGGCAGCCCAAACAACTGTGATAGTCATGTCTTGTCTCAAGGTTACAATCTCGAAAGTGCCAACTCGTGCGGACTGACAGCAAGTGGTGACCGGGTGAATGCCAATCCCAATCTTGGACCATTGCAAAACAACGGTGGAGCGACGTTGACGCGCGCTCTGCTTTATGGCAGCCCGGCCATCGATAAAGGCACCAACAGTGGCTGCCCAGCCACCGATCAGCGCGGTGTGGCTCGTCCGCAGGATGGTGACAGAAACGGAACAGCAGTGTGCGACATCGGGGCATACGAAGCGCTGCCCACACACGGGGTATTCCTCCCGCTGGCATTGAAGAATCATTAGCGTCTGATTCAACCGAGCACAAACAATCATCGGTTCATTGCCCCGCTCCTCAAAATGAGGCGCGGGGCTTATTGATCTGCCCTTGGGTTGAAGGACTTCTGATCGATCTACGGCGCTTGCGAAATGTTGCCGGCTGATTGCCGTCCGCTCAACCTGTGGGCCGTTGGCAACAGGTGTTGGCTAGTTTTACTCGTTCCCCGCGCATCAGTCATTTCCGATAATCTTCAAAACTGAAGAGTGTCAATGGAGGACAATCGTGAAACGCAGTTCGCTGTTTGTCTTGCTCGGAGGTTAGATCGGCTGCTTGGCGGCTCTGATGATGTTAGGACTTCCGGACATCGTTGGCGCTCGGGCCAATGATCTGCCCGACAAATCATCACGTCGGCCTAAACTTTGGCAGCAATTCCTTCACCGGCAACGGGCGCTGGCTTGATATCCGAGTGCGCTGTCCGGCAAAGGGGTAAGCCTCCCCAAAATAGCACCAGGCGAAAGTGGAATCTTCTGACAAAATATATGTGCAAGGAGGAAGCATTCCATTCGACCATCAACTGCGCGTGGCAAGAGGGACCGTTCCTGAACGAGCAAGGTTTGATTGAAGAGGGGGGGAATGGAGACCGCCAATTAATATTGTATTGATCGACGGTCCTTTACTTTTGGTTTGTGTGGGGCGGGCGCGGCGAAATTTGCTTATTGTGAGTGTCGATCATCCAAGTCAGGAAACAGCAAAACGTGGCCATTGCTCGTAAATTGCTCGTCGCCGTTTGGCATGTCTTGACTAAGCAGGTGGCCGACCGCTACGCTGAACCCGTTAAGGTCGCCCAAGTCTTCTTGCATACGGCCTACCACGTCGGTGTGAAGAACTTGCCGCAGGTCCACAGCGCGCCGGAGTTCGTGCGCCAGCAACTCGACCGCTTGCAACTCGGCGCCGACCTGACCCATGTGCCCTGGGGGCGCAAGCAGTATCGCCTGCCGCCGTCGCGCTTGACCACGTAGCGCCGCGCGGCCGCAGCGATTGACACCCGACCCATTCATCTCAAGCGCTGTCGAGAGGCGATCGCTTGACGCTGTGGCACGCCCCTTGCCTTCCACTGAGATACGTCTTATACTGGCTCTACCCTAACCGGAAGGCGAGAAGAAGTGCCGCACGTGGCAATTCGTCTCGTCTTTCATTTCTTAACGAAATTCCCTCTTGACAGATTGCATCATCCGTAACTGAGTCGGTGCGGCACGCCACCGAAATATTGAAAGGCTTGCACATGACCTTCGAAAAACGATTCCTGTTTCTGCGAGGGAAAGGCCATCACGAACAGGCGCCGCGAATAGCACAACCGCAGCA
>JBGQGR010000300.1:0-4633 GCA_041497495.1 Anaerolineae bacterium
CAATCGGGTAATGGAGCGATCCAGGTGACGATCAAGATGATCGTGGTTAAAGCAATCCAGTCCCACGCTTTCTCGATCGCCACACTGCCAAGCGCGCGTTCGAAACTGAGATCGGGCGCGCGGCCAGCCAGAATCGATCGGATCACATCGCCGAGCCGGATCGGCAGCAGAAAATTGAGGACTTGGCCAATCAGCATTACTGCGGCTAGAGTCGATCCGCGAGTGTTCGTGGGTTGCAATAAAACGGCCCAGCGTTTAGTGCGAGCGTAAATCGTGCACGCGATCGCGGCTGTGCCGATGATCGCCCACTCATACTGCGCCGCGCGCAGCGCATGTTGGAGTTGATCGAGATCGACGCTGCGGATAACGAGATAAATGCCGCTCGCGCTGATCAACAAGCCAAGGCTGATCGTGATCCAGGTCGATCGTTTGGGGAAAGTCATGGGCGGATTGTAACACGGCGGGTGATCTGTCATTCCAAGTGAACGCAGTGAGAAAGGAATCTCTGCTTCAGCCATCGGTGTTGTTAATCAGTGACGGAGATTCCCCGCGCCTCCGGCACTCGGAATGACAAATAAAAAATCAGAACGCGCCTTTGCGCCGGACTACCGCGCCGATTGTTTTCCACAAGATGATGATGTCGAGAAGCAGCGAGTAATTCTGAATGTAATATAAATCGTCGCGCGTCTTTGCCAGCGTCGGTTTTTCGCTGCGGCCATTCACTTGCCACCAGCCGGTCATGCCTTGCGGCACATTGAAGCGCTTCCATTGCCACGGCGCATATTCGGCGACCAGCCACGGCAATTCGGGCCGCGGGCCGACCAAACTCATCTCGCCTTTAATCACATTGAACAGCTGCGGAAGTTCGTCGAGGCTGAATTGTCGCAGCCAGCGACCGACGCGCGTGATGCGCGGATCATCGCGGCGCTTAAAGATCACTTCGCCGTTGGTTTGTTTTTCAATCAGGTCAGGCAATTGATCGTCGGCGCCGTCGATCATGGTGCGGAACTTTAACATCCGAAAGAGTTTGCCGTTTTCGCCGATACGCTGTTGGCGATAGAGTGCCGGGCCATGAGAGTCGTGCCTGATCGCAATGGCGATCACCGTCATCGGAATTGCGCAGACGATCAAAGTTAATGACGCAACGATCAAATCGAAGATGCGTTTGATCGCGCGACGGAATGGTGTAATAGCCGGATCACGCAGGCTCACGATCGGGATGCCGTCAATATCCTCGATGCCGGTTCGCGCAAAAGCCAGATCGAATAGATCGGGCACTACGCGCACACTCACCGGCAGCCGCTGCAGGCTGGTGATCAGATCGATCATTTCTTGATGCGCTCGCAGGGGCAGGGCGATCAAGATTTCGTCGATATGCTGCTGCGTCACGATCGATTGGGCGGTGGTTAATGAACCGAGCACGGCTGTCCGATCGATGCCGCTTGACTCGATCGAGTCGGGCGCTTCGCTGAGAAAGCCGATCAGTTCCAAGCCCGTCCAGGCGTAAGTGCGAATGCGCGTGGCAACTTCTTCGGCAATATAGCCGGTGCCGACGATCAAGACGCGGCGCTTGCTTTGCGGCCAGGCCGCATGTTGAATGCGCAGCGCCAGGCGAATGATCGCCCGCCACGCGATGAGGAACAGCGCGTCGATCAATGTGAAGTAGACAAACAGCACGCGCGAGAATTCTCGATAGAAAAAATAATCGATGCCGGCCAGAATCAAAATGGCGAAGGCGATGGCGACGACGGAGTTTTGCACATCGCCGACGGCATGCAGTGAACGCTGGCTGTTATATACCGGCAGGATGAGAAAGACGACCGCCCAGACGACAAGGACGATCAGATACAAGAGCCAATCGATTTCGAAACTGATCTTCTCAAGCGTGATGGGATCGATCTGCAGGCCGAATGGCAGGATCGTTCGCAAGTAGCGCGCCAAAGCCAGGGCGGCAACAGTGAGCAGCATGTCGCCGACGAAGAGGAGGATGGCGAAGTTGTTGTCGATGCGTTTGAGCATGATGGCTTACGACGGACGGCGTGATGATTGCCGCAACTTAGTGGCGTCGCTGACAAGTTGGGCGATAGCGAATACTGCCAGAATGATCCAAACGATAACGGAGATGGTTGAAACTGAAGTGGCAGCCAATCCGGAGCAAAAAAATATCAACGCGATCTCAATTGACATTCGATACTTAGGCTTGGCAAATTGACCGCGCAACTTCGCATGATCTCGATCGGCGCGCCAGTCGGCATAACTCAATGTGGCTAGCGCCACCGCGCAGCCTAAAATCCACAAGGCATTTGAAAAAACATCGCGCCAATCAATGGGGGTCATGTCTTTATCTCCTGATGTGCTAACACATTATCCGCCGCTTAGACCGACGCGTCAAATTGCAAGTGCGGACTTTTATTTCTTTTCGGCTAAAGTTGCCTGATCGATGCCACGGGGATTCAACTGCTGTTGCTGGAATAAGCCAGTAATCAGGCCCAGCAGCATCCAGAATAATATCCCCGGCTTCGCGCCCAAGGCCACTGCGTCGGTGAGTCCGTAGATCAAATGTGCAAATAATCCGCCGCCCAGCCCCAGGCCTAGATAATGCACCATACCGGCCGACGTAGTGCGCCATACTTCGCGCAACATCCAGAACGCGCCGACATACAATGCACAGAAGGCAATCAGGCCGGGCAGGCCCAGATCGAGCGCGGCTTGCAGGAATTCGTTGTGGGCGTGGGCGAAATCATAACTGGGTGGTATCGTGAGCGGATAAAATATTCGGCCAATTTCCCTGAACGTTCCGATGCCCATACCGGTAAAAGGGAAATCGGCGATGCCTTGCGTGGCAACCTTCCAAACCTCCATTCGGAAATTCCAGTTGAGTGATCCAATCGGCTGTATCACCTGGTTTTCCGGTGAAGTATCGACCGTGGTTCCGAAGATTGCAGCTCCAATCCGATCGGGACCAAGGAGGACTACACACACGACTCCTACAACCACAAATGTTGCTAAAACCCAGCGCGCTGCTCGGTTGACGATCGCAATCATGACCACAACTGCGATTACCAAACCAAACCATGCGCTGCGCGATTGACTGATCGAGATGAAAGCCAGTATCCAGAGCCCGGCACTACCGATCGCGATTCCAAGCCCGCGCGATTGTTTTTTCAATATCCCGATGGACAGTATCAAAGCGAGAGGCGCCACCCACAGCAGTGTTCCGGCGACTTCGTTAGGATGAAAGCCTTCGGTTGCACCGGGCAGTCCGCGTATCACTTGAGGAAAGACAGCAGTGATCGAGGCGAAGATACTTGATTTATCAAGCCACTGGGTTCCGAACAAGCCTACAACGCTAAGACCGAATCCAATCAGAATCAATGCTCCGGCAATAATCTCAATTCTTTTCGAGGAACTGCCAAGGTCTAACATTGCGTAAAAAAGCGTCAGCCCTAAAAAGAGACCAGCTGCTTTGGGCAGACTCAGCGTCATATCGGGCGTGATCAGCAGCGACAGGCCAGTCATGCCGCCGATCAACCCAATCGAAATATTAAGTGGTGTTCGTGGCAGTGCATAGCCGCGTGCCCACCAGGCTATGATCCACAGCATAGGAATACTGAGCAGCCACCACCAATTGGTACTACTGATGAATAACAGAAATGGTGACCAAATAATCAGCCAGATGATCTGCAGCCAGGGGAACCAACGACGGATAACCGCGCGAATCAATACGCTCCCTTGCGGCGAAGCACGACCCAGAGGGTTTTCCACAGAATTTGGATATCCAATAGTAGTGAATAGTTCTGAATGTAATAAAGATCGTCCTCCGTGTTTAAGTGCATCGGTTTGTCGCCGCGGCCGTTGACTTGCCACCAGCCGGTCATACCCTGCGGCACGGCAAAACGCTTGCGCTGCCACGGCTCATAGCGTTCGACCAACCACGGCATTTCCGGTCGAGGGCCGACCAGACTCATTTCGCCTTTCAGTACGTTGATCAACTGGGGCAGCTCATCCAAACTGCTGCGGCGCAGAAAGCGTCCCAGGCGCGTGATGCGTGGATCGTCCGGGCGCTTGAAGAGGATCTCGCCATCGGCCTGCTCTTGAATGACTTGCCTGAGCTGACTCTCCGCGCCGTCGATCATCGTTCGGAATTTCAGCATCCAGAAAAGTTTGCCGTTTTCGCCGACGCGCTGCTGGCGGAAAATGATCGGCCCGCGCGAATCTAAATGAATCAATAGGGCAAAGGCAGCCATGACGGGCAGGGCGGGGAACATGATCAAAGTGGCGACGATCAGATCAAAGGTGCGTTTGGCAAAGCGTTGGTAGTCGTTGAGCGCAGGCGCGCGCAAGTTAATGAGCGGCATGCCGCCCAATTCTTCGACGGTGGCGCGGAACAGGGTTATGCTGAAATAGTCGGGCACCACGCGGACGTTGACCGGGTAACGCTGCAGCTCGAGACTGAGATGCACTACCTTTTCATAGGCCGACAGGGGCAAGGCTACGACAATTTCATCGACGTTGTACTCGCAGACAAGGTCTGGCGTCCGATCAGTGCTGCCGAGCACTGGCAGATCATAGTAGGTGCTGGCACGTTTGTTGGGATCGTCGTCGACGAAACCGATCAGGTGAAAGCCCATCC
>JBGQGR010000301.1:0-4623 GCA_041497495.1 Anaerolineae bacterium
ATGTCCCAGTACAGATCACCCTTCGGCAGCCCGTGGTCTTCGGTATCCGGGCGCGGGAGTCCGTGAAGCAGCGGCACCACGCTGTGCTGGATGAACTCCAGCCGGTAGTAGTTCACGCCGAGGTAGTCGATGGTGTTCTTGAGTGATCTGATTCGCCGCGCCAAACCGATCGGCCTTCCGATCTTGCCGCGCGTTACCGCGTCGAGAATAACTTGATTGAACATTCGATCGCGATTGCGGGCGACGAATCGATCGAGGCGCGATTTGGGATTATACGGATCGAACAAACGGAAGTTAGGCGCGATGCCGACGCGCGCATCGGGTTGAAGGCGATGAATCGCATGATAGGCCGTTGCGTGACCGAGCAGCATGTTGTCCGTAACTTTCAGCGCCAACATCAGATCGTTCTTGCCCGGCGGAAAAGTTCCCTGCGGAAAATTCCCATCGATCTTGTCGATGTCCTGCATATAACCGCCCGCTACATACCAGTTCGGTTCGTTGATCGTGATCCATAAGTCACACAAATCTTTGAGCGACTCAACAACTTTGCTAACGAAACGTTCGAACAACGGTACAACATCGATCGTTTCCCAGCCGCCGCGCTCCGCCAGCCAGATCGGATTGGTGAAGTGATGCAGCGTGATCATCGGCTCGATGTTGCGCGCGCGCATCGACTTGAGCATCGATCGATAATGATCGATTGCTGCGTCGTCCCACTGGCCTTCTTTCGGTTCGATGCGGCTCCACTCGATCGACATTCGATGCGCGGTGTTGCTCATCTGCGCGGCGAAGTCCATGTCCGTTTCAAAACCGTCGCCCCACCAATCGGACGCCTGGCCGGATTTTTGTCCGCCCTTGATGTGGCCGTCGCCTTGTTCCCACGCCCACCAATCGTTGTTCGTGTTGTTGCCTTCCACTTGATGCGCGGCCGTGGCCGTGCCCCATTTGAAGTCAGGCGGGAAATGCAAAGTTGTTTTGGCCATGATTGTCCTTAGTGCGTATTGCGTAATGCGTAAAAAAATACGCAGTACGTAGCACGCATTAAATTATTTCCTTCCACCAGAAGAGCGCGATCTCTTTTTCTGCGACATCATGATTTGAATAGAAGTGATCGTCGATGCCGCATAATTCAAAGCCGCACTTCCGATAAAACTGGCAAGCCGGATAATTGTTCGATTGTGTTTCCAGCCAGATCGCGCGGATGGAATTTTCTTGGGCATAGCCCACAGCCCGATTGATTAACTCAGTCCCGATCGCGCGTCCACGGAATTTTTGATCGACGTACAGATTAGAGATCAACGCCGTGTGTCGCCAATGCTCGCGTGGCATGTCTAGGAATGCGATTAACTTGCCATCTTCTTCGACAGCCAAATAGAGTCCATCATTTTTTCGCAACCGATCGGCCAGTTCTTCAATTTCATAATCAGGAATGTTGTAATCGGTGCTGATGAATGGCGGATCGAGTTTCTTTTCGATCAGTTGCCACGATACGTTCAAGCCATCGACGCTCTTGTTGACGTCGAGAAATCGATCGGAGGTGAAATTCGCATCGATGCTTTTGAGCAGAGGCAGGTCGAGTGCAGAGAGTGGCCTAATGAGCATAGCGTAATGAACCACGGATTACACGGACACTTGCACCGCGCTGCGGATGCAGTGCAGGTGTGTCACTGATGAAAAACAAAAACAAAAATCCGTGTAATCTGTGTCATCCGTGGTTGCTATAACTTGAAGTAGCGCGCGAGGTCCGGTCGCCAACCGATCGCTTGGAATTCGCCGGACTTGGGATCTTGTTCGTAGCGCCCGTAGTACTTGCCGCGCGCGATATTGGCTAACGCCTGCACTGCGACCTCGACTTCTTCGGCGGTGTTGTACATGCCGAAGCTCATGCGGATCATGCCCGGCATGTCATGTCGATCGTTAGCGAGAATTTCTTCGCGCACGCGATTGGATTCTTCTTGCGACAGGCCCATCAAGTGCAAGAGATACGGGTGCGCGCAGAAACAGCCGTTGCGCACGCCGATGCCGTACTCGGCTCCCAAGATCGCGGCGACGAGAAAATGCGACTTGTCCTTTAGGTTGAACGGAATCACGCCTAATCGTCCGGCGGTCGATCGCGGATCGGCGTCGCCATAAATTTGCAGGCCTTCAATCGGTGCCATATGCTCCAACGCATACGCGGTGAGTTCGGCTTCATGATCGGCAATGCTGCCCATGCCGATTTTGTTTAGCGCTTTGATCGCCGCAGCTAACGCCACCGCACCGACGACATTCGGCGAGCCAGCTTCATCTCGATCGGGTGAACCTGACCATTCGACATCATCGATAGTCACGATTTCGATCGTTCCGCCGCCGCGATATTCGGGTTCGCCCACTTCAAAGGTATCGCGCCGCCCGATCAATGCGCCTGTCCCGAAGGGCGCATACATCTTGTGCGCCGAAATTGCGACGTAATCGAAGTGCGCGGGATCGTCCAGCGCACCCATCGCCACCACGCGATGCGGGGCGAGCTGCGCGCAATCGACCATGATCTGCGCGCCGGCCGCGTGAACTTTCTCGGCGATGCGATGCGCGTCCGGCATGAAGCCGGTGACGTTCGATGCGCCGGTGATCGCCACCAGTTTGACGCGGCCTTTATAGCGCTGCAACAATCGATCGAGATCAGCTTCGTCCAAGTGGCCGAGTTTATCGGCCATGATATGTTCGACGTGCGCTTTTGCACGCCACGGCAGATCGTTGCTGTGATGTTCGAGCAGAGAAACTAAAACCACATCATCTGTATTGAGGGGAACTCGATAAGAAAGTTTATTGATCGCTTCACTGGTGTTCTTGCCGAAGATAACCGTGTGATCAGTTAAGTTTGCGCCGACGAATTCCGCCACAATGTGGCGCGCATCCTCATAAGCTTGCGTCGCCACTTTGCTCTTGAAGCCCGTGCCGCGATGGATCGACGAATACCAATTCATGAAATCGTTGACGGTATCCAGC
Source organism: Anaerolineae bacterium (assembly GCA_041497495.1). Classification (GTDB taxonomy): domain Bacteria; phylum Chloroflexota; class Anaerolineae; order Fen-1058; family Fen-1058; genus JBGQGR01. Next base: position 2,986 of record JBGQGR010000301.1, read on the forward strand.
ACATCGCGCAACACCGGCGTGCTGGCGGCGTTGTCAAAGTTGACGTACTTGCGCGTCTCGCCGTTCAGCAGCGGCACTTGTTGATTGATGCCGACGATTCGCTCGCGGACGTCAGCCAGGTTCGCAGTGCGTTTATATTGAAGCATGGTTCCCCCCAAAGCAAATAGCGTATCGTAAAACAAATGCGTACTGCGTGCTGCGTGATATTAACGTCATTGCGAGCGAAGCGAAGCAATCTCAAATTCGATCGGGAGATTGCTTCGGCGCGAACTGATGCACCTTGCAATGACACTTGACCCGCATCTCGCACGTTACTCATTACTCTTACTGGTATAACCCAGGTCCCGCAGCTCGCGCTCGTCCTGCCGCCAGTTCTTGCGGACCTTCACCCACAATTCCAAAAATACTTTGTTATCGACTAAGCGTTGAATCTCATGGCGCGCGTCCGCGCCGATCTGCTTGAGCATCTTGCCGCCGCTGCCAATCATGATCCCTTTTTGCGAATCACGCTCGACGTAGATCGTCGCGGCGATGTGTACTGAGCCATTAGGGCGTTCATCGTATTGCTCGATCGACACGGCAACCGAATGCGGGACCTCTTGCTTGAGATGCAGCAGCGCCTGCTCGCGGATCAACTCGGCGGCAATATCGCGTTCCTGCCGATCAGTAACTTGATCCGCCGGATAATATCGCGGGCCTTCAGGCAGAGCGGTAATGATCTTGTCGAGCAACTCAACGGAGTTGGTGCCATGTGTGGCCGATAACATGATCCAGTCCCACGGCGCGGGCGGTTCCTGGCCCTCGAGCGTCGGCGCGAGTGCCCAATAGGCCTCGACGTGCGCCTTCATTTCTTCCGGCGAGAGAAGATGATCCATTTTATTGAGCGCCAGAATCACCGATCGGGTTTCAGGCTGATCGCGCAGCGCTGCGGCAATCCGCCGATCGTTTTCATCGGGACGTTCGCTCACATCGACCATGAACACGATCGCATCGGCTTCAGCGATCGCGCCGTACGCCACGTCGATCATGTATTGGCCGAGCGCGTGTTTGGGCAGATGAATGCCGGGCGTGTCGATAAAGATCACCTGCGCGGTGGGCTGCGTGAGAATACCGATGATGCGATCGCGCGTGGTCTGCGGCTTGTTGCTGACGATGGAAATTTTTTGGCCGAGGTAAGCGTTGAGCAAGGTGGACTTGCCGACGTTCGGCTTGCCGATCACGGCGACGTAACCGGATCGAAAGTGGGAAGGAGTGGCGGTTAGATCAGTGTCGTGAAGTTCTAGTGATTCGTTCATAAGAAGGAGTAATTAGTGGGTTAGTAATTAGTGAAGAGCCGATTTACTAATTACTCGTTACCAATCATTTCGGCATCAACCTCACAAATTTTCGTTTACCGACTTGCAGGACTTGCGGCGACTTCACCTCGATCAGCTTCATCGCTTCGTCGATCGTCGTGCCGTCGAGCTTGACGCCGCCTTGATCGATCAAGCGGCGCGCTTCGTTCTTGCTCTTGGCTAACTGGGTTGAGATTAACAGATCCGTGAGCGTCATCGCTCTATCGATCTTGATCTCGTCCATCTGCTCTGGCATCTCGCGCTGTTGGAACACGCTGATGAAACGCTGCTCGGCTGTCGCAAC
>JBGQGR010000302.1:0-4617 GCA_041497495.1 Anaerolineae bacterium
ACGTGCCGCTGCGCGAAACCGTGCGCGGCTTCCGTGAAATTTTGGCGGGCAAGCACGACGATCTACCCGAGCAGGCTTTCTATATGGTGGGCTCGATCGATGAAGCCGTCGAAATCGGCGGGCAGATGAAACGCGAGGCGTAATCTATGGCAACGCTTCATTTAGATATCGTGACTCAAGAGCGGCGCTTGTATTCCGGCGATGTGGATATGGTCGTGGCGCCGGGCACGGAAGGCGAGATGGGCATTCTGCCGCATCACGCGTCGCTGTTGACCACACTGAAAGAAGGTGTGCTGCATGTGAAGCACGGCGGCGTTGAAGATCTATTCAGCATCGGCGGCGGCTTCATGGAAGTGCAGCCCGATCGAGTGATTGTGCTGGCCGATGTGGCCGAGCGCGCAGAAGAGATCGATCTGGCCCGCGCGGAAGAAGCGCGGCACCGTGCCGAAGCAATGGTCAAGGATCGACCGGCAGGCGTGGATATCGAACAAGCGTTGTCCGCTTTGCGCCGCGCGCAGATTCGCGTGGCGGTCGCGCAGAAACGCGGCGGGCGTCGCGCCGATATGCCCAGCGTCAAATCATCAAGCGACTCACACGAATAAGTTTCTTAATTGGGTTAAGCGTCCCTCGACCCCCACTCCGCTTCGCTACGGGGGCTATCGTACGCAGCGAATCTTATAGATTCACCGCTCCACTCACACTCTATCCGACGCGCAGCGTCGGGGGCGCGCTAGGCGGGATGCAATCCATTGGAGTATGAATGTTTCGTAAGGAAATCGGCATCGATCTCGGCACCGTCAATGTGTTGGTGCATGTCCGCGGTCTAGGCATTGTGCTGCAGGAACCGTCGGTCGTGGCGTTGTCTGTTGACGAAAACAAGATCGTCGCCGTGGGCGAAGAGGCCAAAGGCATGATGGGCCGCACGCCCGAAGCGATCGAAGTCATCCGCCCGATGCGCGACGGTGTCATCGCCGATTATCAAATCACGGAAGCGATGCTGCGCTATTTCGTCCACAAGGTGGCGGGCAGTTTCAGTTTCTTCAAACCGAAGATCATGATCAGTGTGCCATTTGGCGTGACTAGCGTCGAGAGCCGCGCGGTGCATGAAGCGGCGATCTCGGCCGGCGGCGCCGCGCGCGAAGTACACTTGATCCCTGAGCCGATCGCTGCCGCATTAGGCGCCGGCCTGCCGATCAGCACACCGAGCGGCAACATGATCGTCGATCTGGGGGGTGGCACGACTGAAGCTGCGGTCTTGTCGATGAACGGTATCGTCGTGGCGAATTCGGTGCGGATGGGCGGCGTGCGGATGGATGAAGCCATCGTCGCGTACATTCGCCGGAAGTACAACTTGGCGATCGGCGAACCGACAGCCGAAGAGATCAAGTTTAGAGTTGGCACCGCTCTGCCCTTGGATGAAGAACTCGAAATTGAGATACAGGGCCGTGATCAAGTAGCAGGCTTGCCGCGCACGATCGTGATCAAATCCTCCGAAGCGATGGAAGCGATTCAAGAGCCGCTGGCGGCGATCATCGGCGTGATCAAGAGTGTGCTGGAGAAGACGCCGCCCGAACTGTCATCCGATATTATCGATCGCGGCATGGCGCTGGTCGGCGGCGGATCGTTATTGCGCAAACTCGATCAGTTGATCACCAAAGAAACGGGCGTGGCGGCCTACGTGGCCGAAGCGCCGATGGCCTGTGTGGCGATGGGCGCGGGTCGCGCGTTGGAGAATTACGCGATTTTGCGAAGAAGTGTCAGCGGGTTGTAAAGATTTTTTACCGCTAAGACGCGAAGACGCAAAGAAAATCAAACTCTTGATATAGGCGAGCCGATTGGTTCGCTCTTTTTGTTTAGATGTTGGGCAAGATGGCAACTTGCCTTACAAATAATACGTCATCCGACGCAAATGCGTGATTGGATCAATATACTACCCATGCAGCAGCGTGAGATTAATCGGCGCATAGTTGCTAATCGCTGGAATGCTGCCTGTGACACATAACTCAGCCGCTATAGCGGCCAGCACAACTTAGAGATTAGAGACTGTTTAGGAAGTTCTGGCATCGGAAGTCGTGCATAGCAGGCACGCGCAGAAATCTGAATGTTGCGATTCAATAGAATGGCGGAGAGACGGTTTCGCTTTCTAGGTAAACGCACAGAAGCTATGGTTTTGGCCATACGTCATCAACTCAGCGCCTAACTATCGCTCCTTTCGCTCGCTCTATCTCCCCCAACTGGGGGAGATAGACACACCCCAACTGCTGGATGTAGTTAGGGTGTATTGACTGTATGATGAACTCATGATTGGCATATTTCTAGCCGACGGATAACCTGAAGGCCATTTGACGCTCTGCTGAAGTTGCGGCATCCCAATTAGAGTAGTTTTTCGTCTGACCAGCAGTTTACTCTACAGCATAGTCCACCACACTTAATCTGACGGACTACCAGATGACAAGGAGATACTATGTCAGAGAATCAATTGATCGATGAAGTGGCGGTGGATCGCCGCGAAGAAATAGTGAGAACGGAACAACCGGGTTATACGTCCACCCAACAGGTGACGCGGGACGTGGCCGGCGAGCAGCGACTGCAGTTGTTCCAGATCACCCGAATCATGTGGATGGTGCTGGGCATTCTAGAGATAATGCTGGGGCTGCGCTTCATCTTAAAGTTGATGGCGGCCAATCCGAGCAACGGCTTTGCCAGTTTCGTCTATGGAATTACAGGGACGTTCACCAAGCCGTTCGATGCCTTGTTGGGAACGCCCGCAATCGACGGCTCGATCTTCGAAGTGACGACCCTGATTGCCATGTCTGTTTATGCGCTCATCTTCGGGTTCGTGGCGCGCTTGATGCTACTCATAGCGGATCGTCCCCGTGCTCGCAGCGCCGCGCGATCGGTGCAGGAGCAGACGCCGAGCAGTGTGGCCGATATCAGCCTCGATCGAATCGATCGCACGGATCAGCCGGAGATTATCAGCGTCGTGAAGTTACCGATCGAAGTGAACTCTCCCGAGGAGGACCTGCTGATCCGAGCGTATATCGATCCCATCGATCAACCGCAGATCATCAGCGTCGTGAAGTTACCGATCGAAGTGAACTCTCCCGAAGAGGATCTGCTGATCCGAGCGTATATCGATCCCATCGATCAACCGCAGATCATCAGCGTCGTGAAGTTACCGATCGAAGTGAACTCCCCCAAGGAGGATCCGCTGATCCGCGCGTATGGCGAATTCTTGCGCCGATATCGACGATCGATGAGTATCTCTAAACCGGTGATCTCCCTCAACGGAGTAGAACTGGAACCTCAGACAACAGATGTGGGGCTATAGCTTCTAAAGCGGCGGGCCAAATTGGATCAAACAAAGGTCCGATCTTCAACTGAATGAAGATCGGACTTCTCTTTATCTCGCTCTACTGACAACTCTATATCGATCGTCCTTTGGCAACTAACGCTGGGCGACTTTGAGTCAAATTGATCGATGCGGCGTGTGGCCACCGCTCTCACAAAGACCATTGACAATTTGATGCGATCGTGTTCTCGTCGCTTCGGCGCTGTCACCCTGAGTGTAGCGAAGGGGGTCTCGCTCGATTAACCTAGAGATGCTTCGCTGCGCTCAGTATGACAATCTGCGACTTTGTTAAAACCCTGGCGTGTGGCAGTTGCGCATATGGTCTAACATGCGATAATATTAACTTGCGATGTCGCAGGCAGGCGTCGAGCATCTCAAGGCAGGCAGCGCGTTCGTTCACACTGCTCCGCCATCTGCCCAGCGGCTAAAGGGCGTGTAGTATAGTAAAATCAAGTATTCGAATTACACGGTAGGCCCGATGTCTCCTTCGCCTGATTTCTATGATCTGTTAGCCAATCTGTTTCAACAGACGGCTCGCGCCCCAGACGCCCCGCCCAGCATTCCTCTCCAGGATTGGCCGCCCAATTCGCCAGAACAGCGCTCGCTCGAAAGTCTTCAGGCGGCGTGGATCGCGTTAGAAGCGCGGAGCCACGCTGTTAGAGAAATGGAAGAGCAATATCGGAATATTTTTGACGCTACGAGTGACGGCCTTGTCATCTACGACACGGAGACAGGCCGCGTGGTCGAGGCCAACCCTGCGGCCTGTGCGATGCACGGCTACACACACGAAGAATTCATTGGGCTACATCCGACGGCCTCCATACACCCCAACCGCCAATACGTGTTCAGTGACTACATCCAGACGGTTCAGGCTGGCGGCATATTCGAAGCGCAAGGGGTCCACGTGCGCCGTGACGGTTCAACGTTCTACGTTGAGCTGCGCGGAATGGCCTTCACCTACCAAGGGCGACCGTGCCTGCTGAGCATCATCCGCGATGCCAGCATCCTCTTCGATGCAGAGCAGCTGCTACGTCAACAGGAACTCCGTACGCACGAGCAAGATACATTACTGGAAATCTCCCACACCCTTGCCTCTACCCTGGAGCTTCAGCCAGGTTTGATTCTCGATCAATTGCATAAAATCATCAAGTACACGCAGGCCGGGCTTTTTGAACTGGAAGACTCGACTTTGATCGCCGTGGCGTTGCGCGGGACGCAAGAACTTGAACACACTGTACCCTTCCGCATTCCATTGCACGATCGAG